>JACCRD010000029.1 GCA_013813755.1 Acidobacteriota bacterium
CATATTTTGGGCGCGAGTTTGGTTTTAGTTGAGATGGAAAAGGCGCGAGCCGGCGGCGATTCGATAAGGTTTCTTTTTTCGGGTGATTTAGGGCATTATGATCAGCCAATTGTTAAGGACCCGACCGCGCCGACATTTGCCGATTATGTAATGTGCGAGTCAACCTACGGAAATCGTCTGCACGACAGCGGCGTATCGAGCGAAGATCAGATGGCGGATGTTTTAAACGATGCCGCGAAACGCGACGCGCCCGTTCTGATTCCGGCGTTTGCTATCGGACGAACGCAGGAAATTCTTTATTTGATCCGTGAACTCGAAGAAGCGGGTAAAATTCCAGTCTTGCCCGTCCGCATCGATTCACCGATGGCGGCGCAGGCAACGCAGATTTACAATCGTTTCACGGAAGAACACGACGAAGAATACGCGAGTATTTTGATGAAAAAGCGCCACCCTCTGCGCACTGGTTCGATGTTGACAACTTCGAGCCGCGACGAATCGATCAAATTGAACGACGAACGCGGAACGCGAGTGATAATCTCCGCGTCTGGAATGATGACTGGCGGGCGCGTCCTGCATCACGCGATGCGCATTTTGCCGAATGAAAACGCCACTTTGGTATTCGTCGGTTACCAGGCGGCGGGAACTACCGGGCGACGGATTCTGGACGGTGAGAGGGAAGTTAAAATTATGAAAGAATGGATTCCCGTCCGTTGTCGTATTGAAAGAATCGCGGGTTTTTCAGCACACGCCGACTGGAAGGCGGTTTTGCGCTGGCTGGAAAATTTACAGAATGTACCGAAAATGCTTTTTACAACGCACGGCGAGCCGGACGCCGCCGAAGCGATGGCTGGACATATCCGCGACAGATTCGGCTGGAACGTCTCTGTTCCGCAATACGGCGACACAATCGAGCTGGTGTAAAACATTTATAAAAATAAAATTTATGGCAAAAATCACACATTTATTTTTTGATTTAGGCGGAGTCTGTTTAACGAACGCTTGGGATCACATTTCGCGCGAGCTTGCCGCCAAACAATTTAGATATGATTTTGAATCGAGTGAAATAAGACATAAAACACTTTTTGAAGATTTCGAAACCGGAAAAATTTCGCTCGACCGATATTTAGATGAAGTAATATTTTATCAGGATCGAGAGTTTTCAAAAAACGAATTTGTTGAATTTCTCAAAACCCAATCGGCGGCTCACCAGAGTTCTTTGGATATTGTGAAGAGCTTGGCTGTCGAAAAAAAATATTGTCTCTCAACCTTAAATAATGAATCGCTTGAGCTGAATCAATTTCGCATTGATAAATTCGGCTTAAAACAATATTTTACAAATTTCTTCAGCTCCTGTTTTTTGGGTCTCACGAAACCTCATTCTGAAATCTATAAAAAGGTTTTACTGATCACGCAGACGGCAGGCGAACAATGTTTATTTATTGATGACCGCGAAAATAACACAAAAGCGGCGGCTGAGTGCGGTTTTCAAGTTTTGCATCTGGAAAAGGTCAGCGGTTTAGAGCGAGAGTTAATGACGCGAAAAATAATTTGAACGTTGAAATTATCAAATAAAATTATTCGTAACTTTCCAAAACGTCGAGAAGCGTCGCCTTTTCGGTTGTAATTTCCAAGATCTTCGCGCCCGTTTCATTTAGTTTAGAAATTGTTTTTCCGAGCAAATCGTCGTTGGCTTCGCGCGCGAATTCGAGTTCCAGAAAATCTCTTTTTTGTTCAATCGTAAAATCGTTCAAAAAGTCAGCTAAAATCGGCTTTAGATTTTTTTCAGTAAGATTTGTAAAACTAACTTTTACGGTTTGCGTTTGTTTATGAAAAAGGCGCAAATTCTCCGGCGTTTCGATAGCGCGAATCTCTCCGCGTGAAATGATAGCGATGCGCCCGCAAAGTTCTTCAACTTCGGCTAAATTATGCGACGTCAAAAGAATAGAGATTCCTTTGAGCGATAAAATGAGTTCGCGCATTTTCTCAGCCGCCACGGGGTCGAGCGAGCGAGTCGGTTCATCGAGCAGAAGAATCGGCGGGTTCGGAATCAGCGCGCGCGCCACGGCGAGACGCTGTTTGTTGCCTGTCGAAAGCTCAGAGAAATCACGATTTCTTAATTCATCTAAATCTAATTGCTCAAAAAGTTCAGCGATTCTTTGCCGCGCCGCGTCGTCTTTCATCCCGTAAAGCCTCGCAAAAAACATTAAGTTTTGGTGAGAAGTCAGACGCCAGTAAAAACTTCTTTCTTCGGCAGTCGCCAAACCAATCAAAGAGCGCACTTTAACTTCTGCAGAGACTGTATCGAAACCTTTAACTAACACTTGCCCGCCGCTCGGCTGCACGAGAGTTGCGATGATTTTTGTGAGCGTTGTTTTCCCCGCGCCGTTACGCCCGATAAGCCCAAAAATTTCGCCTTCCTGAATATCTATTGACACGTCTCGCAAAGCCTCAACAGAAGGTTTGATATTAAGATGAAGAAATTTTTTCAGACGCGGAAATGAAGGCGGATATACTTTTGAAATATTTTGGATGGAAATTGATGACACGATATTTGAATTTGCCCTGAGCGTTTTAACTCTTTATTTAACGGCTATCTCTTGCGTTGTTTCGGATCGAGATACTCTCTCAGACCGTCGCCGATAAAGTTAAAGGCGAGAACAGTTAAAGCGATTGCGATGCCCGGGAAAAGTAAAACGTGCGGAGCGTTGTAAAGAATGTCAAAACCGCGCCCTTCCTCAATCATCGTTCCCCAGGACGGCGCCGGCGGCGGAATTCCCAAGCCCAAAAATGACAGAGACGCTTCTGATAAAACCGCGCCTGCCATTCCGAGACTTGCCTGAACAATTAAAGGCTGAATCGCGTTCGGCAAAATATGCGTCAATAAAATACGTTTGTTGCTCGCACCCAACGCCCGCGCCGCCTGAACAAAATCGTATTCACGAACTTTCAAAACCTGTCCGCGCATCACGCGCGCATAACCGACCCATCCGATGATGCAGAGCGCGAGAATTAATTTACCGAGTCCTGCGCCGAGAAATGCAACGAGCGCGATGGCGAGCAGCAAACCCGGAAACGCGAGAAAAACATTGAAAATATAACCGGATAAAATTTTATCAACCCAGCCGCCGTAAAAACCCGCCACCGCGCCGACTAGAGTGCCGATGATTGTAGAAACAATGACGACAATTATTCCGACTTGCAATGAAATTCTGGCGCCGAAAACAACCCTCGAAAAAACATCGCGCCCCAAAGCATCAGTTCCAAACAAATGGGCGGCGGACGGCGAAGCATAACGCATTGCTAAATTCTGGGCAGTAACGTCGTGCGTGGCGATAAAAGACGCAAAAATCGCCGTTAAAATAAATAATACGGCAATGGCGATTCCGATGTAAGTTAATCTATTCACAAATAAACGTAAATTTGTTAGTTTTCTTTGATAATTGTTTCTACAGCTTTACGAAAATTTGATTCGCGGGTCGAGCCAGCGATAAACCAAATCAGTTAGAGAGTTTGCCAAAATATATGTAACGCTGATTACCAAAACACAGCCTTGCACAAGCCGATAATCGCGTTTGCCGATGCCGTCTTCGAGCAGAAGCAACCCTAAACCCTGCCAGCTGAAAATCTTTTCCGTAATAATCGCGCCCGCCAGCAGAACGCCGAGCTGCAAACCCAAAATTGTGACAACCGGAATTAAACCGTTTTTGAGAACGTGTTTATAAACAACTTTGCGCTCGCTCAAGCCTTTTGCGCGGGCGGTTCGGACGTAATCTTCGCCGAGTTCTTCGATCACGGAGGAGCGCACCATTCTAGTCAAAATCGCCGAAAGTGCCGCACCCAAAGTTACGGCAGGCAGGATAATATCTTCTGGATTCACGCTGCCCGTCGGAGAAAACCATCCGAGCTTGACCGCGAAAATATAAACTAAAAAAGGTCCGATCACAAAAGTCGGAAGGCTGATGCCGAGCAGTGCGACGAATGAAGAAGAATTATCTATTAAAGAATTTTTATTTGTTCCGGCAAGAACTCCGAGCGGAAGGGCGATGGCAATAGCAACGAGCATTGCCGCCAAAGCGAGTTTAATAGTTGAAGCATATCGCTCTAGAATCATATCTAAAACCGGGCGGTCGGTGCGAAAAGATTTTCCTAAATCGCCCTGCACGAGTCCCGTCCAGTAATCGAGATAACGATTATTCACTCCCGTCCAGACAAAACCTTTTTCACCCGCATATGAAAAGAAAAACGCCGGTTTATCAAGCCCGTGTTTTTCGTTGAAATTCGCAATTTGTTCAGGCGTCGCCTGCTCGCCCAAAATCGCCGTCGCCGGATCGCCCGGAACGAGTTCGATCAGCAAGGTTACGAGCGAAATAACCGTCCAAACAACAAGCAGAAGGAGCGCGAATTGACGGAGGAAATTAAGGGCTTTATGTTTCATTCAAGTTGCAGAAGGTTTTATGCGGACGTTATTATTTATGGCGAATGCGTGAAATTATTTTTTCGTTCCCGTATGAATCGCGGCAATTCCGCCGGTTAAGTTTTTATATTCTACACCGGAAAAGCCTGTTTCGCTCATCATCCGAACAAAATTTTTCTGGTCGGGGAATTTGGAAACCGAATCGGGCAGATATTCGTAGGCACCGCGCGAACCGCTAACCGCACCGCCGATGCGCGGCAGAATGTTTGAAAAATAAAACTGAAACGCCTGCCGAAAGCCGGGAAGAATTGGTGTGGAAAATTCTAAAACGACGAGTTTTCCGTTTTTCTTCAAAATTCTCGAAAGCTCGTGTAAACCATTTTCCCAGTTGGAAAAATTTCGCAGTCCGAAAGCTATTGTTACCGCGTCGAAAGTATTATCAGCGAAAGACAAATTCATTCCGTCGGCTTCCAGATACTGAATTGCCAAATTGTTTTTTGCGTTTTTATCCGAAGCTACTTTGAGCATCGGGCGGCAAAAATCCGTTCCGAAAACTTTTGCTTTGCCCGAAGTTTGCAGTTCAAGCGCCAAATCGCCGGTTCCGCAAGCCACGTCAAGAACGAGCGCGTTTGGATTGTCTAAAATATTTTTCAGCTTTTGCGCGACGAGTTTGCGCCAGCGTTTATCGATGTTTAGTGAAAGAAAATGATTGAGGAAATCGTATTTCGGAGCGATGCCAGAAAACATTTCGCGCACAGCTCTGGCGTGTTTTAGTTCAGCGGCGGTCTTTTCGTTTAGCATTAAAAATTTTAATTATTTGGAGTTGCCATCGGTGTATTCTGGATCATTAACACCGTCACCGAAGGTTCTTTTTTGAGACGTTCAATTAATTTATTGACATCGGCGGCGGTTATGTTTTGAAGCGCCTGCAAATCCGTTTTGACCGAATCGAGTTTGTATGTGTCAGCGTCCAACCACATCTCGGCAACATCTTTTTTATTCGTTTCATTTAACAAATGATTTTTTGCCTGCATAAATTCAGAATCACTGATCGGCTGGCTGAAATAAGATTCAATCAATGTTTTATTTGTTTGCGCTAACGCTGCAGCGTCCGTAGCGGAAACGCTTAATAACATCATTCCGGGCAAAAGGCGGGATTCCTGATGAACTTCGCCGGGGTGTCGTTTTCTCAAAAAATTGGTCAGAACGCTCGATGCCCAAAAATCTTTGTCATTTCGCCCTAATCCGCGAAAGGCGATTCGCAGCTCGCTTCGATTTTCATCCGGAGATTTGATTGTCAAAACTGTCGTGTCCGGCGCGTCGGGCTGGCGGAAAGTAGCCGGAACCTTTTTATCCGCTTTAACCCACGAACCGAAAAAACGGCGCGCGGCGCGTAAAGCTAACTCCGGTTTGACGTTTCCGCTGATTGCCACCGTTGCGTTGTCGGAAGTTAAAAACTTTTCTCTAGCAAGCAGCAAATCGGCAAAATCAATTTTGGCAAGCGATGCGGTGGTTCCCATCTGCGCTCTGCCGTAGGGGAAATCACCAAAAAGTCGTCTGGCGGCAGCGCGGTCGGCAATATACGCCGGATCTTTTTCTAATTCTCTGACTTTTTCAATCTGCACGGCGCGAACCTTTTGCGTTGTTTCCTTATCAATCTGCGGATTGGTGACGGCAACGGCGACTGTTTCGAACATCGTTAAAAACTGTTCGGAATTAGCTGTTGCATTAATTTGGATAAAGTCATAATTGCTGATGATTTCCAGACTTCCGCCTAAATCTTCACGAAAAAATTCTTTTGCGGTTTCGTTCGGGAACAAAACTTCGGCAAGCAGAGCCATTACGCCTTCTTTATTTTGCGGATCAAAAGCCGAACCGTTGTGAATCCGAATTTTAACTATTGCTTTACCGGCTCCCGGCTCGCTCCAGACAAGTGTTTTCAGTCCGTTAAGAAGTTTTTCCTGGCGCGGAGCCTGAACTTTTGCCGTCTGCCCAAATAAATGCGCGACAGTCAGGAACAAAAAAGCAAACAATATCGTAGATTTATGCAAAAGGTGTTTAATTTTCATCGTATTTATATTATAAAAGTGTTGAGTGCAAATTGTTAGTTGCTCAATTTCAGGTTTTTAGTTGTCAGGCAGTTGTCAAAACATTGAATTACCTGTTAGCGCCGCTTCTGCAAAGAAAATTTTAGATTGCAGCAGGCATCGCGTCAAACTGTAGAAGCATCTATAAATTTGTTGTATCCTGATAAGTTTAGAGTTGTTGGTTTCTATTGTGAAATTTAACATATAAAAAAACACGTTATAATAATTTTAGTTAGGTGTGAAAATTGTTCAAAGCTTTGCCGAAAAAGGTTTTATAAAGAATCAAGTTTAAGAGGTTAGTAAAGATGGGAAAAATTGTAAAATATTGTGCCGCTTGCGATGAAAGTTTTGCCGAAAAGTTTGGGTTCTGCCCGAATTGCGGTCAGGCGATGTCGGCATTTGAGATGAATCCGATGGGCGGGCAGACAGCCGCCGGTGAAGAAGCAACGGCGAGCGCGTCCGACACCGTAAATTTCACTGCTCAAACCACTTCATCAAATTCTTTTGATAAATCTCCAGTCGTTGAATCATCACTGAGTTCTACTGTTGTCCCTTTTTCCGCGCGGGAAACGCAAAACCTCGCTGCCGAGAATAAGACTGAGCGTTTTGCCGAAATCAGTGCGGAAAGCGCGACATCCGCGCCGGAAACCGAAAATGTTTTGACAAAAAAAGCGGTGGCGGCCAACGGCAACGGTAACGGTTATTACGCATCAAATCAAGATTCGCGAAAAACTTTTGGTGCGCCCGCAAATCTCAAAGATGACGGATTTCGCGTGACTGTAATGGAAGAAAAAAATGTCAAACAGCGCAATCTTTTGCTGCTTGGTTCGATGTTTTTTATGGTTATGCTGTGTCTCGGCGGTGTAGTTTATTCACTTTTTGCAAAAGATTTATTCATCGGCGCGATTGACGATGGTGGAATATTCGCTTTTGTTCCGGTCGTTGATGAACCGCCCATGGAAGTTGAAGAAAAGCCGAAGCCGAAAGATAACAAAGATGCCGGCGGCGGCGGCGGTGGCGGTCGCAAAGAAGAAACACCGACTTCGAAGGGAAGACTGGCAACGCAGACCGAAGAGCCTTTGATTGCGCCAACAAAGACAATTCCGCAAAAAGATAATTTTGAGTTAAAACAAATCGCTTCGACGCAAGGGAATATCAAGCGAAAAGCGACCGACGAAGCTTACGGCGACCCGAATTCAAAATATAGTTTATCGTCCGATGGGACAGGTTCGGGCGGCGGACAGGGCTCCGGCACGGGAACCGGACAGGGAAGCGGACGCGGAACCGGTGAAGGTTCAGGAATCGGTTCGGGAAGCGGACGCGGAACCGGCAACGGAAACGGCGACGGAAGAGGTGACGGTAATCAAGGAAGAACTGCGGTAACTTCGCCTCCACCTCCACCGCCGAAGAAGGTTGAACCGGTTGGCGTTACGGAAAGCGTCAAAATTATTTCCAAACCGAAGGCTTTATACAGTGATCCGGCACGGCAAAATCAGGTGCAGGGAACTGTTAGATTACGCGTAACATTTTCCGCCAACGGACAAATTGCGGGCATTTCAGCCGTCAGCGGTTTGCCTTACGGTTTAACTGAACAGGCGATTGCCGCTGCGCGCGCGATTAAATTCGAACCTGCTAAAAAGAACGGCGTGCCTATTTCGGTAACCAAACAAGTTGAATATAATTTCACGATGTATTGAAATTTGCTTTAATATTGTAAAAGTCGTGGGTCAAATTGTTGGCTCACGATTTTTTTTTACAAATACAAATAATTAATCGTATGGATAGTCGGACAAAATTACATTCAAGTAAATCGTGAAATTTTGTCAAAACTATTGGCGATAGGCAGAGGGTTAAAACCAAACGAGTTAAATTATCCGCTACCACAGTTGGTTCTGAACGGTCATATAAATTTAACAATCGCTATAAACCGAAGAATTTTTTGATTGAATCAAACACGCCCGATTTATAAACTTCTTCTTTATCAGTATTGTTTTCAATTTGAATTGTTTCCAAAAACGCGCGGCGTTCCTCGATTAGTTGGCTGAAACTCTGCACCAGTTCCGGGTTATTTTCAAGAATCGGTTTGAGGCTTAAGTTGCTGATTTCGAGAACTTCGGTTTCATCTTCAACGACAACGGTTGCGGAACGCGGTTCGCCCGTAAAAAGTCCCATCTCGCCGAAAAAATCGCCTTCATGAAGTGCGCGGATGTTTTTTGCCTTTCCTTCTTCATTTATCTGAACGAAAACAGCGCCGCGGTGAATAACAAACATTGATTTCCCTTGCTGTCCTTGTCTGACGATCGATTCGCCGGGCGCGTAAATTCTGATTAAACTCGATTCGGCGAGCTGTCTGGTTTCTTCGTCCGACAGCGGCGCGAAAATCGGCGTGTTGCTGAGGCGCTCAAAAATCTCGTTGGTCGTTTCGGCAAAAGAATTCTCCTGCGTTTTAGGTTCGATATGCAGAGTGCGCGTCGGATATGGAACCTGTAGATTCTCGCGTTGGAAGGCATACAAGACACGCTGACGAATCAGCGCGTCGGTGTCGTTAAATTTTGAATAATCTTCGATCCAGTATTTTATTTCCCAATCGATACCGTTGTCGCCCAAATTTCTGACACGGACAATTGGGCGCATTTTCGGGGAAACGTTTTCCACCTGGCGGACAACTTCGCGGATGACCTGACTGGTTTTGGCGGGTGAATTGGCATACAGCGTGTTAAAGAAAACGAGCCGGGCGTTTAAGTTGTCGCGCGGTGCAACCTCAATCGCTTCCTTTCCCAAAACGCTGTTGCTGATAATTAAAAGCTTATTTTGAAAAGTGCGGATTTTCATTCCGCGCCAGGAAATGCTTTCAATTACGCCCGAACCTTTACCTTCAATCGAGACGACATCGCCGATTTGAAACGGCTGATCCGCCTGCATCGCGAGACCGGCAAACAAATTCCCAAGTGTATCCTGCAAGGCTAAACCGATGACGACGCCGATAATCGCCGAGCCGGTAAAAATCGGCGCGAGCTTTTCATACGCGGTCTCATACTGCGTTTGCAGAATAATAAAAAAAGCGACCAGACAGATGATAACTGTAAAAATATTTCTGACCAGCGCCGATATTTCGTAAGAGCTGGTTTTCCGCAAAAGAGTTTCAAACAGCAAAACATTAATCAGACGGACAAAAGAGACCACCAGAATAAACCACAAAATTATTTTTATGATTTGAAAAAAATTATCGAGCAGATTAACGGCGACTTCTGCCTGATCCTGATCAACCGATGTCAAAAACACTGTCAAATATCGTCTAATTGGTGGTTCAACAAACGGCAGCAGAATCAAAGCCGCGACAATCACGCCTGCTGCTGATATAAAAACAAAAAATTGTTTTCTTAAATCAGATTTGGTCATAAGTCATAATAAGAATCGATTATTCTGCCTTCCAAAAATAATTAAACAGTGGAAATTATGTCAATTAAAGATGGTTGTTACAAGCAGAAGAGTTGATAAGATCGAGAGAATAATTGTTATCAGCCAGGCGAAACATTTGAACAAAAAACTATTTTTGTATTCGCCCATAATGTCCGCGTTACTGGAAAGCGTGACGATGGCAATGAGTAAAAAAGGAAGCAGAAGTCCGTTGATGCTCTGGGTGAAGATGAGCAATTTGATTTGCGGAATGCCGGGAATCATCGCGACAATCGCGCCGATCAAGATGAGCGAGGTAAAAATGCCGAGAAAAATTGGCGCGTCCCGAAAAGAATGCGAAAGTCCTTTTTCAACGCCGAGCGCTTCGCTCAGCGAATAGGCAGTCGCCAGCGGCAGAACGCCCATCGCCAGCATTGCCGCGCCGAAAAGACCGATGGCGAAAAGATATTCCGCGTAAACTCCGGCAAGCGGGACGAGCGCTTTGGCGGCGGTCGCGGCGGAATCGAGTTCGGTAATGCCCTGCTGATGCAACGTCGTCGCGGTCGAGATAACGATAAAGGCGGCGATAGTCAGCGCAAAAATAGTTCCGACCACGACATCTGCCCGCGCTAGCGGATAATCTTCTTTGGTCAGACCTTTTTCAACCACCGAAGACTGCACATAAACCTGCATAAAGGGCGTGATCGTTGTACCGATCAGAGCCATTACCGTGTAGATATAAGCTGAATCGAAACTAAAACTTGGTGTAACCATCTCTGAACCGATTTCAATCCAGTCCGGCTTCGACATAAAAGCCGAAATAATATAGCCGAAAAAGACGAGTGACATTGCCAGAAATACTCGCTCGATACGTTTTTGAGAGCCTTTGACGACCAGCCACCAAATCGCCGCTGAGGTCAGAGGAATTGTGATATAGCGCGAAATGCCAAAAAGTTCGGATGCCTGAGCGATGCCGACAAATTCTGAAATAATAACGCCCGTGTTGGCGATAAAAAGAGCAAGCATTACGAGTGCCGTCCAGCGCACGCCGAACTGTTCGCGGATTAAATCAGCCAAACCCTGTCCGGTGACGACTCCCATCCGGACACACATTTCCTGAATCATAATCAGGGTAATTGTCATTGGTATAAAAGCCCAGAGAAGCGTATAGCCGTAACCCGCGCCGATACTTGAATAGGTAGCGATTCCGCTCGCATCATTGCCAGCGTTGGCGGCGATAATTCCGGGTCCTAAAACGGCGAGGTAGGCATAAAATTTATAAGAAGACAGAGCGCGGCGCGCGCGCGCGGGAGAACGTCGCAGGGTCTCAACAAATTTTTTGATGGAAAGCCCGTTTAAATTCATTAAAACTAGAGTCGCCTTCGTTCATAAATCAGTGATCGTTTAGCAGTTTCGGCTGACGAATAATTTTTGGCTTTTGACCGAATCGAAAATTGAATATAACGCGATTATACAAAACTTAAAAGTGAGCTATTATGAATTTTGAACTTTTCGAAAAAAAGCCATAAACTTAAAGTCAAAATAGTTTCTAATTGAAAATCCAAAAACATAATATGTCACACAATCTTTTTAACACCCGGCAAACATTTAAAACAGGCAGCAGCGCGGACGGTACATTCTACTCGCTTCCGCAGCTGGAACGCGAAGGCGTCGCAAAAGTTTCGTCGCTTCCGATTTCAATTCGCATTGTGCTTGAATCGGTTTTGCGCAACTTTGATGAAAAAAAGGTCAGAGAAAAAGACGTTCGAAACATTGCCAATTGGGGCGCGAATGATGAACGCGTCGAAGAAGTTCCGTTTGTTGTGGCACGCGTTATTTTGCAGGATTTTACGGGCGTTCCGCTGCTCGTCGATCTCGCCGCGATGCGCTCCGCCGTCGAGCGGATGGGCAGAGATGTGAATTTGATCGAACCGCTCGTGCCGGTCGATTTGGTAATTGATCATTCGGTGCAGGTTGATTATTCAGGCTCGGAAGAAGCGTATCAGAGAAATATGGAAATTGAGTTTCGCCGCAACGAGCAGCGTTATCGTTTCCTCAAATGGGGAACGCAGGCGTTTGACGGTTTTCGCGTCGTGCCGCCGGGAATCGGAATTGTTCATCAGGTCAATCTCGAATATCTTGCAAAAGGCGTGTTTGAACGCGACGGCGTGTATTTTCCCGACACGCTCGTCGGCACGGATTCGCACACAACGATGATTAACGGTCTCGGAATTGTCGGTTGGGGCGTCGGCGGAATCGAAGCCGAAGCCGGAATGCTCGGGCAGCCCGTCTATATTCTGACGCCGGATGTCGTCGGCGTTCACTTAACCGGCAAATTGCCGCAGGGCGCGACTGCGACGGATTTGGTTTTACGGATTACGGAGATGCTCCGCAAGGCGCAGGTAGTCGGCAAATTTGTCGAGTTTTTCGGCGCGGGCGCGGCTTCTCTGCACGCGACGGATCGGGCGACGATTGCGAATATGGCTCCCGAATACGGCGCGACGATGGGATTTTTTGGCGTGGACGAAAAAACTCTCGAATATTTCGCGGCGACGGGCAGAAACAACGAAGACATCGAAACAATTCGCAATTATTACACCGCGCAGGAAATGTTCGGCATTCCGAAAGAAGGCGAAGTTAATTACTCAACTGTTCTTGAACTCAGTTTGGCGACGATAACGCCGGCAGTTGCCGGTCCGAAACGCCCGCAGGATCGCATTGAGCTTTCCAATCTCGACGATCGATTTGTCGAACTTTTTAATCAGACGACAGCCAGCGGCGGGTACGGCAAAACATCGGACGAACTTGAAAAGCGTTATATGGTCACGATGGGCGCGCCGATGGCGGCGACCTCGACGGCGGAAGGCGGCGGCGAACAAAGCTCGAAGTCGGTTCCGCTTCCGATTGAAGGCGAAGGCAATGTCAGCGAAAAAAATACGAATGTTTTAACTGAAGTCGAGATGATGAATAATCGCCCGACACCCGACCGGGTTGATTTTGCGGTCGGAGATTTTCCGGTGGCAACAATTTCCGTCGGACATGGCGACGTAATGATTGCCGCGATTACTTCCTGCACGAACACTTCAAATCCGAGCGTCATGCTTGCCGCCGGAATTTTGGCGAAAAAAGCGGTGGAAAAAGGTTTGACCGTTCCGAGCTATGTCAAAACAAGTCTCGCGCCTGGTTCAAGGGCGGTAACTGAATATCTGGAAAAAACAGGACTCCAGCCTTATTTGAATCAACTGGGTTTTAATTTGGTCGGCTACGGCTGCACAACGTGTATCGGAAATTCCGGTCCGCTCGATGCGGGCATTGAACAGGGAATCGTCGAACACGATTTGATCGCGGCTTCGGTTCTTTCGGGAAATCGTAATTTTGAAGCGCGCGTTCATCAAAATATCAAAGCGAATTTTCTGATGTCGCCGCCGCTCGTCGTCGCTTACGCGCTTGCCGGAACGGTGATTAAAGACGTTTATCTGCATCCGCTCGGACAGGACAAAGACGGAAAAGATGTTTTTCTCAAAGACATCTGGGCATCGCTCGATGAAGTAAAGGAAGTTTTGCAGTCAGCTTTCGAGCCGGAAATGTATCGGAAAATTTATGAAGAATTCGCCGATCAAAATCCGCTCTGGAACGAGATTCCTTCGAGCGAAGGCGACGTTTATGAATGGGAAGAAAGTTCGACTTATATTCAGGAGCCGCCTTATTTTACGGACTTTTCGATGGATCCGGGCAAGTTTTCCGACATCAACGGCGCTCGCGCTTTGGCAATCTTCGGCGATTCAGTAACCACCGACCACATCTCGCCTGCCGGCGCGATCAAACCCGTTTCGCCCGCCGGACTTTACTTGCAGGAAAACGGCGTTGAACCGATGAACTTTAACTCCTACGGTTCGAGGCGCGGTAATGATCGCGTGATGGTGCGCGGAACGTTTGCCAATGTCCGCATCAAAAATCTGATGGTCGCGCCGGTCGAAGGCGGTTTTACAAAATACGTGCCGTCTGGTGAAAATATGTCGATTTATGACGCAGCGATGCGTTACAAAGACGAAGAAACGCCGCTGATGATTTTCGCCGGAGCGGAATATGGCACCGGTTCATCGCGCGACTGGGCGGCGAAAGGTACTCTTTTGATGGGCGTTAAAGCCGTCGTCACCGAATCGTTCGAGCGCATTCATCGTTCAAATCTAGTCGGAATGGGCGTGCTGCCGCTACAGTTCGCGGACGGCGAATCGGCGCGAACTCTCAATCTTGACGGAACGGAAACTTTTGACTTACATGGTCTCGAAGGCGTGCAGATCAGACCGCGCCAGAATGTCACTTTACAAATAAACCGCGCGGATGGCACAAGTCAGGAAGCAAATCTTATTCTGCGCATCGACACTCCAATTGAAGTTGAGTATTACCGTCACGGCGGAATTTTGCCATATGTTCTGCGCCAATTGTTGAATGGATAGATTCAAGATTTTAAATCTTGAATCTATCCATTCTGAATTTTATGGAACGAAATAAATTGGCACAATCAACATTTACTAAAACTTTCTCAAGAAATTCGTAACGAACTCAACCGTGCGCTATCACACACCGTTCTGACAACAGCGGAAAAGGGAAATATCTTTTATGACAAAAATTCTTTCTGCAATTTTTACGATGTTGCTAATTACGTTTGCCGCACAGGCACAGGGCAAACAAATCGTTTGGGAAAAAGACTACAAAAAGGCGCAAACCGCGGCACGCGAATCGGGCAGACCGCTTTTGCTCGATTTTACTGCCGAATGGTGCAAGCCGTGTAAGGCGATGGATGAAACATTTTGGGTGCGGGCGGATGTGGTCGAAGCAATGAAACCGTTCATTGCCATTAAGATAAATTATGACAGCGAAAAGGGACTCGTCGGGAAATACGGCGTCGGAGCGATTCCGTTTGTTGTTTTCGCTGACCCGCTCGGCAATATGATTACGTTCCGGCGCGGTTTTTCGAGCAAAAATGTTAGCGAATTAAATCAAATTTTCGAAGAAATGCCAAAGGACTTTTCGACACTCAATAAACTTTATGAGGCTATCGAACTAAAGAAAAACGACGGGGTTGCACTTTTGCAGATTGCCGATTCTTACCGCGCCTCGAAAATGTTGTTATTAAGCTCGGAGTTTTACAAGAAGGCTTTGAAAACCGAAGAAATTCAAAATGATGCCGAAAAGAAAGAACGGATCATTGCTACGCTTGGACTGAACTTTTACACAGTTAAAGATTACGCGCAGGCAGTTGATTATCTGGAAGATTATCTGAAAAATTTTCCGGCGAGCAAATACCGCGAAATTGCAATTTCCGTATTAGTCATCAGCAACGCTGGTCGCGGCAAGATGAAGGATGCCGGCAAATATCTCGAAATGTTGAAAACTGAATTTCCCGCCTCAAAAAACATTGCGGCGGCGACTAAAGCATTTGAAGACGCGAAAAATAAACCTGATAAATAGTAGAAAAATTTCTCACCTAAACAAAACTTTGTCTGAATTCTCCGGCGGCTGTCTTTTATAATAAAAAGGACGGTCGTTTTGCGTGGACAATTTGAAACATTACGGACAAAAACCTCGTAGAATCAAACACAACAAATCTATATTTCTATTTATGCTCGAAGCAATCAATCTTTCCAAAACATACACGAGCGAAGGCATTGATTATCATGTTCTGAAAAATATTAATTTGAAAATAGACGAAGGTGAATGCGCGGCGATTATCGGGAAATCGGGAAGCGGCAAATCAACTTTGATGCATTTGCTTGCCTGTCTCGACACGCCGAGCGCGGGCAGTATAATGTTTGACGGCGAGGATTTGTCCGCGCTCACCGAACACCAGAGAGACTTGCTGCGAAACGAAAAAATTGGTTTTGTCTTTCAGCAATTTTTCTTAAACGGTCGCGAAACCGTGTTTGAAAATGTCGTGCTGCCGATGCGGATTCGCGGCGCTGACCAATATCGACTGACCAAAGACGCGATGGAGGCGCTCGAAGCCGTCGGCATAAAAGACAAAGAAGAAAAACGCGCGAAAGATTTGTCGGGCGGCGAAAAACAGAGGGTTTGTATTGCCAGAGCTTTAGTCGGTAAACCAAAAATTATTTTCGCTGACGAGCCGACCGGCAATCTCGATTCAAACACCAGCGCGGAGATCGAGAAAGTGCTGTTTGAGCTTAATCGAGAAACAGGAATTACGCTGATTATCGTTACACACGATCCTGATTTAGCAGGGAAATGTCCGCGAATTATTGAATTAAAAGATGGAGAAGTTATCAGGGACGAAAAACGAGAGATAAATTTATGAAGTTTTGGGAATTAGCCAAAATCGCCAATCGCAATCTTCTGCGCAGTAAACTCCGCACGTTTTTGACTGTAATGGCAATCTTTGTCGGCTCATTCATCCTCACTTTAACAAACGGATTGGGCGATGGTTTACGCGATTACGTCGAAAATCAGGTTAAAAACATTGAAGGGAAAGACATCTTGTTTATCAGGAAAAAGTTTGTGGAGCCAGAGAGCGAAACTAAACCGGACGAACCCGCTGAATATAAAGAAGCGACGCAGGATGAAGCGGGAAATACGATTGACCCAAATTCGTATCTCGTTCCGCTCAGACAGGCTGAAAATCTTTCCAAAGGATTAACTGATGTAAAAACAATTACGCCGCGTTATCCGATTGATGGAGAATACATCACGCTCGACGGAACAAAAAAATATCAAGTCGGGCTTGGAACGCTTTCTGAAGGAATGACGCAAAAGGTTGAAACCGGCAAAACAATCGACGGTGCGGGGCAAATTATTCTGCCTTTGTCACTGGCAAAAGCCTTTGACGAAAACATCAACGCGCTTGTCGGAAAAAATGTGACCGTCGGTTATAAAGTTGAACAGCCTTCGGCGATGAAAACGGAGACTCTAAACATTGTCGGCGTAGCAACCAAAGGATTTCTAGCAAACTTTAACAGTTTTATTGATACCCAAACCGCGCGAAAAATTTACGATGAGCAGCAGGGAAAATCGGGAAACTACAATAAATTTGACAGTTTCACATTACAGCTAAAAAACGGTGCAGATGAAAAAGC
>JACCRD010000205.1 GCA_013813755.1 Acidobacteriota bacterium
CCTGTGCAAAATCAGGGTTATAGGCGAAATCCAGAGTAATGGTCGGCGTTAAACTAAATTTGGCAGTCATTCCGAATTCGGCTTTGATGCCGTCATTGATAAAACGCCCCGCCGGATCGCCGTCCAAGGTGAAGCGCGTGCGTCTGCCGGATTGTGAAACGGTAAAGCTCGGGTTGATTTCCAGTTGGCGCGTCGTGGCGATGTCTTCGAGTCCTGTAATATGACCGGCTTGGTTGAGCGAACCGGATACGCTGCGGTTGTTCGGCATCCACGAATTGAGTTCGTTGTTATTGTATTTGACGCGGCGAAAAATATGCATACCCCATTGTTTGTTTTTGCCCGCTTCATAGCGCAGAGATTTAAACGGGATCGCCGCTTCAATCGTGTAACCGTCTTCGGTCAAAACGCCTTTCGATTCCATCAGAATATCAACGTTATAATTTTCGCCGCGTCCTTCGGTCAAAGTTCCATCAGCTTGAATACCGTGTGGATTAAAGAAAAAAGTGTAAGCCTGCCTTTGGTCGTTAAAAGTGTCGAGTTGAACACCGATGTAATCATCGTTAAAAATATTGTCGCGCCGCGTCACAGTTGCCCGCACTTTATCTTTATCCTGCGTAACGCGAAAAGCAACGTAAAGATGCTTCGCATCATACCCCATCATCACTTCGGTCGGATACGTCGGCTTAACATTATCGCCCGGTTGGATTTGAACAAATTCGCCGAACATCGCCGCGTTTTTCCACACCGAATCATTTAACTGCCCGTCGATTACGGGCGGAGCGTCAAAACGCGGAATGCTCGCCGGCGCTTTTTTGCTGACATACCTTAATGCGGGCAATTCGGCAACCGTGTTGCCGGTTGCCGCCTGCGGTTCGTTCGCCGGCGTGACGAGCGCGGGCGAAGCTGTCGTTTCCGGTGCCGGAGAAATTTGTACGGGATTTGTTGTAGATGTTTGCGCAAAAGTATTGCAGAAGCAAAAAAGAGCGATTATAAAGATTGGAGAAATATATTTCATAATAATATTCATAAAAATTACGGAAAAATTTGAGAGCTAAATCGCCTTAGAACTGACGACACAGACAACCGTATGATTTTTTATCAAACGTTATAATTATTTACAAAGTTGCACAAATAAGCTTCGGCAGCGTTGGATAATATATTCGTAAACTTGCATAAAAAATCGTCGTTCAAATTTATAAACACCGTGAATTGGATTTTTATGACAAAAATTTTAAAGTTTTTTGACGGAAAAATTAATAGTGTCATAATTTAGTTTGCTGTAAGTTTTTTTGAATCTTGAAAACTATCTCAGCGGCAATCGAAAATCGGAAAAATAATTTTTGGTAGCCGTTTAAACATTTGTTGAAAATGATGGAGAAAATAACAATGAAACAAATTGTGCCGGTAATATTTTTTGTGCTGCTTTTCGCAAATTTGGCTTTGTCGCAAACGCCCGACGCGACACCTCAAATAATTTCGGCGAATTTGTTAGAGAAGATTGATTTGAAATTTAGTTTAACCGGAACGCCAAAACCCGAAGATGTCGGTTTTGATGATCGCAACGGCAGTTGGAAATTGAAATACGAGCTTCGGCTTTCCGACGAAAAGACAATCGACGATTTAATATCTAAAGCATATGCGAAGTGCAAAAACACCGCCGCCAATTATCTAAAATGTGTAGCGAAAGCTAATAAAAAACTTGGCAAACAATATAAGAAAATTGCTCTTTTACTTTCTCGCGGCGCGTTTGAAAAAAAACCGCTTTTGCCCGAAGCGCAGAGGGAAATAGTCGTTCCGGTAAAATTTACGCCGGACGTGATACGCATTTTCAACGACGCGGCGCAGTCTGCCGCGAATCCTGTTTTTCTTTTACAAATGAAAAGCCGGGTGTCCGCAAAAACTTCGACCAAAAAAAAGGTCAGATACAAAAATTCAGTTAGTTTTCAATATCCGCTTAAATCCGTCCGGCGCGACGGTTCTTTTGATTTCTATAATGTGACCGTTTTTGGCGCGTCGTTTGAAATCGACAAGCAGAGTGGCAGCGGACTTTCTTATGCCACTTTTAGAAATTGACCGAAAGCAACCGCGCTCAACAAAACTAAAATTTTTACACTTTTTATTGATTATTAATTTGAATAGGTAAATAATAAAACTTCAGACAATACTTAATAACATCGGAATTGAGACAGCGACAACATTCATCGCGTGACAAATCAACCCGCGTGAATCGGGCGAGAAGGAGAAAAAAATGACGGACGAATTTGAAGAATTTTATAAAAGTTTTGAAGAGCCTGAATTGACCGCGGACGAAAAGGAATTGCTCGCGCAGATGCCGGAAATTGGCGAGTTCGGCGAATCGAGGCGCAAATTTTTAGGAAACGCGGCGGCAGGCGGTCTGGGTTTATTTGCCTTACAGCTGCTCGCGCAGGAGCAGGTTTTAGCCCGCATGGAAACTGCTGAAGGCGCGATGTTCGCCTCCGTTGCGGAAGAAAACGCGGTTGCCGTCCGGCTTCAGATTAACGGGGTTGAAAAATCTCTTAATCTCGATTCGCGCGTTTCCCTGCTCGACGCTTTACGCGAACGCCTGGCTTTGACCGGCACAAAAAAAGGCTGCGATCAGGGACAGTGCGGCGCTTGTACGGTAATTGTTGACGGGCGCAGAGTCTTGTCGTGTTTAACTTTAACGGCGACTTGCGAAGGCAAAAAGGTGACGACGGTTGAAGGTCTCGCACAGGGCGATGAGCTTCATCCAATGCAAGCCGCGTTTATCAAACACGACGGTTTTCAGTGCGGTTACTGCACGCCGGGGCAACTCTGTTCGGCAGTCGCTTTGCTTGAGGAAGCGAAAAACGGTGAAGCGAGCCACGCGACCACGAATTTGCGAAGCAAAGCGCGTAACTTAAAATTGTCGCAGGACGAAATCAGAGAACGGATGAGCGGCAATATTTGTCGTTGCGGCGCATATCCGGGAATTGTCGCGGCGATTCAGGAAGTTCACAGCGGACGGGAAACGGCGCAAACCTGGCGGTTTGTGAGCGATGAAGAAATAGCTGCTCTCAATACGGAGGAAAAAGCCGATGAAATCGTTTAAATACACGCGCTCGACTGATGCGGCAAGTGCCATTCAAGCGGTTTCTGCCAACAAAGACGCAAAGTTTTTAGCGGGCGGGACAAATTTGATTGATTTAATGAAGGAATATGTTGAGCGCCCCAATGAGTTAGTTGATATTACCCGATTAAATCTCGCGCAAATCAACTCGGTCAAAGGCGGTGTATCAATCGGCGCGCTGGCGAAAAACACGGACACGGCGAATCATCCGCTCGTCAGACAAAATTTTCCGCTGCTCTCGCAGGCAATTTTAGCGGGAGCGTCCGCGCAGCTTCGCAATATGGCGACCAACGGAGGAAATTTGATGCAGCGCACACGCTGTCAATATTTTTACGACGTGGCGATGCCGTGCAACAAGCGTGAACCGGGAACGGGCTGCGGCGCGCTCGAAGGACTAAACCGGATTCACGCTATTTTCGGCTACAGCGAAAAATGCGTCGCCACTTATCCGGGCGATATGGCAAACGCTTTATACGCGCTCGACGCAATAGTCAGAATCAAAAGCGCGAACGGGCAGGAACGCACGATTCCGGTGCAGGATTTTCATCGTCTGCCGGGCGACACACCGGAAAAGGACAACAACCTCCAGCACGGCGAGTTGATTATCGCCATCGAGCTGCCGAAAAATAACTTCGCCGACAAGTCTTATTATTTAAAAGTTCGTGACCGTGCAAGTTACGCGTTCGCTTTAGTTTCCGTCGCCGTCGCGCTTGAAGTGAAGAACAATCAAATTAAACAGGCGCGAATCGTTTTAGGCAGTGTCGCGCATAAGCCCTGGCGCTCGACGGAAGCTGAAAACGCATTAGTCGGCAAATCAGCGAACGACGAAACATTTCAGCAAGCGGCGCAAATTGCGATGAAAGGTGCGAAGCCGCTCGCCCACAATACTTATAAAATTGAACTCGGAAAACGCGCGATTGTTCTCGCCTTGCAAAAAGCAATGAACGGCGGCGCAGCGTGATTGAAGTGTATTTGAAAAGAGAGGTTTGAGATAAAATGGCAAAATATATTGGAAAGGAAATGAGCCGGGTGGACGGCGTGGCGAAGGTAACCGGCAAAGCGAAATATGCCGCCGAATTTCAAGTTCCCAACATCGCGTATGGCTTTATCGTGCAAAGCTCAATCGCCAAGGGCACGATTACAACGATTGACACCAAGGAAGCCGAAAAGCAGATGGGAGTGATTCGCATTTTTACGCACGAAAACGCGCCGAAACCCGATCAGCCGAAAGCGACCGAGGCGAAACCGCAAACCGGCGGACGCGAACCGGATAAATCGTTTCGCGCTCTGCAGTCCAATCAAATATTTTTCAATATGCAGCCCGTCGCCCTCGTCCTTGCTGAAACATTTGAGCAGGCACGGCACGCCGCACGCCTCGTTAAAGTTTCGTATAAGACAGAAAAGCCTTCGACGGATTTTGAAAATTCTCTTGCAAAGGCTTTTGTTCCGAACCCCGAACGTGCTCCGAAGCTGCGCGGCAACGCGGCGCAAGCGATGAGTTCCGCGCCAGTTAAAATCGAAGCCGAATACACGATTCCGATTGA
>JACCRD010000044.1 GCA_013813755.1 Acidobacteriota bacterium
TCAAAGCGTCCGATTCAAATTTCTTTACGCGATACGGCAAAACTCCCAGACAATCTGTTTCGTTTTCATCGGAAAATTGACAGAGAAGCTGCATTCCGAGGCAAATTCCCAAAACCGGCTGCACGAGCGATTTGATAACTTTGTCTAAACCTCGGCTCCGCAAATAATTCATCGCGGTTGACGCTTCGCCGACACCGGGAAAGATAACTCTGTCAGCAGTTTGCAACTCTTGCGCATCGTCGGTCAAAATTGCTTCCACACCTAAACGATGAAGCGCATTTTTGACCGACTCAACATTTCCGGCATTATATTTCACGATAGCGACTTTCATTTTTCTTTACAAAATTCCTTTTGTGCTTGGTAAATTCGTGTCGTCGATGTTGCGCCGCGTCGCCATTTTTATGGCTTTGGCAAACGCCTTAAAAATCGCTTCTATTTTATGATGTTCATTTGCGCCTTCCGCCTTGATGTTCAAATTACACAAGGCTTTATCGGAAAAAGATTTGAAAAAGTGAAAAAACATTTCGGTCGGCATCTCTCCGACGTTTTCGCGCTTAAATTCCGCTTCCCACACGATCCAATTACGCCCGCCGAAATCGAGCGCGACTTGCGCGAGGCAATCGTCCATCGGAAGTGTAAACCCGTAACGCGCCATACCGCGTTTGTCTTCCAAAGCCTTTGAAAACGCTTCGCCGAGCGCGATTCCAACATCTTCAATTGTGTGGTGTTCGTCAATATGCAAATCGCCGTTTGCCCGAATCCGTAAATCAATCGCGCCATGCCGAGCGATCTGTTCGAGCATATGGTCAAAAAATGCGATGCCCGTCGAAATTTCCGATTTTCCAGTGCCGTCTAAATTTATTTCAACCACAATATCAGTTTCATTTGTTTTTCTCTCGTGCAAAATTCTACGCGGCGGAAGTTTGAGAAATTCATAAATGTCACGCCAATTCTTTGCCGTCAGCGCAATTATTTCGTCTGTTTCAGGCGCGTCAAAAAATTGATTCCTGATAAAAATGGCTTTCGCGCCGAGATTTTTTGCTAATTCAATATCAGTGAGGCGATCACCAATCACAAAAGAATTTTGCAAGTCGTAATCACCATTCAAATATTTTGTTAAAAGCGCGGTGCCGGGCTTGCGTGTCAATTTATTTTCGTGGGCGAAACTTCGGTCGATACATATTTCGGCAAAGTTAATTTGTTCATTCGCAAGAGTTTCCAATATCAAATTATGAACCGGATAAAAATTTTCCTCCGGAAACGAATCGGTACCGAGTCCGTCCTGATTAGTAACCATGACCAGTTCAAAATCAGTTTCACGGGCGATTTTGCCTAAATACGTGATGACGAGCGGCAGAAATTTAAGTTTCTGGAAACTGTCAATTTGAAAATCTTCAGGTTCCAGAATCAAAGTTCCGTCACGGTCAATAAATAAAACTTTTTTCATAATTTTGAAATAGCTTCTAATAAATTCGCATTCTCTTCAGATGTGCCGACCGTAATTCGCAGACAGCCCGCGCAAAGTTCGACATTGCTGCGATTGCGCACCACAATTTTTTCAGCAAGCAGAAAATTATAAATCTTTTCAACATCAGTCGTTTTCACTAGAAGAAAATTCGCGTCGCTCGGATAAACCTTTTTAACGCAGGAAAAATTTTGTAAACTTTCAATCAACTTTTCGCGCTCGGTAATGATTTCGGCAATTGTTTTTTCAGCCTCCGGTTTATTTTCGAGCGCCCGCAAAATCGCTTGCTGCGCGATTTCGCTAACGTTATACGGCGGCTTTACTCGGTTGAGAAGCTGGATTATTTCCTCGCCTGCAAAGGCTAAACCAACCCGCAAACCCGCTAAACCCCAAGCTTTTGAAAAAGTCTGCAAAACTACCAGATTCGGAAAATTATTGATCTCTGAAACAAAGGATTGCTCGCGCGAAAAATGAATATAAGCTTCGTCAACGATAACGATTCCGCCGAACGTTTTGACAATTCGCAAAATTTCTTCGCGTCCAAAAGAATTTCCCGTTGGATTATTTGGCGAACAAATGAAATGCAGTTTTGTGTTTTCGTCTGATTCGTTGTGGATCGCGTCCGAGTCAAGATCGAAATCTTTAGTTAAATTAGCTTTTTTGACTTTAACATCATTTATTTCAGCCGAAACTTCATACATTCCGTAAGTCGGCGGGCAAATTAAAACGTTATCAATTTGCGGATTACAAAAGATGCGAAATAATAAATCAATCGCTTCGTCGCTGCCGTTACCGACAAAAATTTCAGACGGTTTTACGCTCTGCAGTTTAGCAATTTTTTTCTTGATTTCAATTTGCAGAGGGTCCGGATAACGATTGTAATTTTCGTGGAGCGGCGAACCGAAACTGTTTTCGTTGGCATCGAGAAAAATCTGAGCCGCACCGCTAAACTCTTTTCTGGCAGACGAATACGGCGTGAGATTTCTGATGTTTTCCCGAACAATTTTTTGTAAATCAAAATCCATATTTACTTGTTCAAAGTTTCCAGACGAATCGAAATTGCATTTTTGTGAGCGTCCAAGCCTTCCGCCTCTGCCATTAACTCGACGGTTCGTCCAAGGTTTCTAATTCCGTCTTCGGTCAACTTTTGAAACGTGATTTTTTTAACGAAACTATCAAGGGAAACGCCGCTAAAGGCTTTGGCAAAACCGCCCGTCGGCAAAGTGTGGTTTGTACCGGAAGCG
>JACCRD010000219.1 GCA_013813755.1 Acidobacteriota bacterium
TTGTGGTATGCGCCCCTTTTCTATTTTCTTTCATCTTCCGATTTTCTTAAATAGATTTTAGCGGAAGTTCACTGAAAGTCTTGCACTGAAAGTGCATAGTTTTAACTATCGTGTTTCAAAGAATAAAGAATACCAAGAGCGAATTTATTTCGATGAATCTTCTGACAAATCAGGACATTTTAATTATTGGCGGCGGTGTTATCGGCTTGAGTATTGCGCGAAAACTGCACCAGAAAGGTTTGCGAAAAATCACAATTGTCGAGCGCGGAAATTTGGGTCAGGAATCTTCTTTCGCCGCCGCCGGAATACTCGCCGCACAAGCCGAAACTGACAAAATCGACGATTTTTTCCATTTTTGCATCGAATCAAATTTGCTCTACCCACCATTTGCCGAAGAATTAATCGATGAAACGGGCATCGATATTGAACTCGATAAAAACGGGACGCTTTTTCTGGCTTTGACGGAAGATGACGAAGCGGAAATACGCCGGAGATTTCAATGGCAGAAAAAGGCTGGTTTACGAATCGAGTATCTGAGCGCGGCGGAAGTCCGCAAAGTCGAACCTTTTATTTCACCGGATGTGCGCGCGGCTCTTTTTTTTCCCGATGACCGGCAGGTTGAAAACCGCCGTCTGCTCGCCGCTTTGCAGAAATATGCTGTGATTAATAAAATCAACGTTGTCGAAGACGCGGAAGTTAAAAGCTTACTGGTGGAAAATAAAAAAGTAATCGGCGCGGAAACATCTGACGTTAAATTTTTTGCGGAAAAAACGGTTTTAGCAACGGGCGCGTGGACTTCGCACATCAAAATCGGTGAAAATGCTTTGCCGCCGTTGCGCGTAGTTAAACCGATTCGCGGGCAGATGCTTTCTTTTAAAACTGCCAAGCGTTTATTTTCAAAAGTCATATACAGCCCCAGAGGTTATATTGTGCCGCGTCAGGACGGAAGAATTTTAGCGGGCGCAACGGTTGAAGATGTCGGTTTTGACAAAAGCGTGACGGCAGGCGGTATTGATTTCGTGCGGGAAAACGCTCTGGAAATCGCGCCGAGTTTAATGAATTTGGAAGTGAGCGAAAAGTGGTCGGGCTTGCGTCCATACGCGCCGGATGGTTTGCCGATTTTGGGTGAATTTCCGCAGATGGAAAACCTTTTTATCGCTACGGCTCATTACCGTAACGGAATTTTGCTCGCGCCGCTGACGGCTGAAATTTTAGCATGCAAAATCGCGGAAAATAAGGATTCAAAGTATTTAGAGATTTTTAGCCCGCGCCGTTTTCAAAAATAAAAGCGCTGCTATGTATTTTTAGATTTATAGAATTTTGGAATTATGCGTAAAGTTTTTTTATTTCTTCTTTTGTTTCTATTGTCAATGAATAATTGGGCGCAATCGCGGCGCGTTAATCCGAGAGCTGCAACGCCGGCGAATTCGACAGTCGTCGCGCTTAATGAATTGGGTGTTGAAAATTTGTTTAACGAAGCAAACGTTTATGCCAAAACGAAGTTTGCCGAATACGAAGTTAAGAAAATTCCATACACCGATAATCTCTACAAACAAACCATTTTAGAGCAGAAACAGATGGCGGCGAAATATGCGGGAGCAGTCTCCCGCCGCCCGAATCTTGCCGGAGCGGACTTTTATTTTTTGGGAATGCTCAACTGGCTGGCTGAAAACGGCGAAAACGCGTCTGACGCATTTCAAAAATTTCTCGCGCACAGCGATTCTGTTGCTGCCGCCGAAAAATCGCAGACGGCGCGTTCGATCATCGTCGTCGTTGCCGCGCGGCGAAAAAACTTTGCGGAAGCCGAAAAACTTTTGAGCGAGTATTTAAAAATCGAGCCGGTGAAATTGAGCGAACACGCGAAAATGGAAAATGAACTGGCAAAAAACTACGTCGAGGATAAAGATTTTGAACGCGCTCTGCCGCACGCCGTTGAAGCTTATCGAGCGACCAAAGCCGTTTTCAAGGACGCGTCTTCGCGTGAGCGGGGCTTGAGCGATGTTCTTGGTTCGGGAATGAAGCTTTTTGAGATTCATAAAAATAACGGAAAGCAGAAGCAAGCCGATGACGCGCTCGAAGATTTGCGGAGAACAGCCGTTCTTTTTCAGTCAAACGAAATTTATTACACCGCGGTCAATGAAAATATTAAATTTTTGATTGAAACAGGGCGTAAATCGCTCGGCTTACAGATGTTCGCGGACGCGCTCGCGCAAGTCAGTAAAGATTTCACGGCGAAAACTCTGCGGGAAGATATTACGCGGCGGCTGAAAAAACGCGAAAGACAATATAAACTCCTTGGTGAACCGGCGCCGGAACTTGTCGATGTTGAACGATTTCTCGAAAGTCAGCCAAAAACGGTAGCGAGTTTGCGCGGAAAAGTCGTGTATCTGGATTTTTGGGCGACGTGGTGCGCTCCGTGTCTGGAAGCGTTTCCGTCGCTCATCGAATGGCATCAGGATTATCAGAAAGAAGGCTTGGAAATTTTGGGTTTAACCAGGTTTTACGGCACTGCTGAAGGTTTTAACGTTGACAAAGCAACGGAGCTGAACTTTCTCACTCGTTTCAAAAAAACGCATCGTCTGCCTTACGAATTCGTCATCGGCAAAGATAACACAAACCAAATCTCATACGCCGCAAATGCGATTCCGACCACTGTTTTAATTGACCGCAAAGGCATCGTCCGGTATATCGAAATCGGTTCGGGCGCCAGCCGCCAGGCGGAAATTCATGCAATGATAAAAAAACTTCTCGCGGAAAAGTAAGCAGAAAGGCAAAAGTAAAAGATGAGAGATGTTGATAGCTGTTGCAATTGCTCAGGTTTGAAAACTTTTGCTTATCTGTTTAGAATTCAAAATCGGAAATTTAAGATTTTGAATCTTCAATCCTTAATAAATGGCACAAGAATCCGAAATTTCAAGCAACGACACTCAAAGTTTTTACGACCGTATCGCCGATGTTCATAATCTAGCAATGAAAGTCAACGGTTATAAGGATTCGGTAGCGAAATATTTAAGCTCGCTCGAAATAAATCTCGACTCCGATTCGCTTGTTTTAGATGCGGGAAGCGGCACCGGTATTGTGACGCTCGCCTTTCACGCGGCGGGGTTTCGCCCCAAAAAAACTTTTGCGCTCGACCTTTCTCACAATTCGCTCAAAATCGCCCGCGAACAATTTGAAAAAGATAAAAACACCGATGCGCGAAACATCTGCGTCGTGCAGGGCAATGTTTTACAGCTTCCCTTCCCGGACGCGACATTTGATTTGATTATCACGTGCGGCGTTCTGGAATATGTTTCGCTTGAAGAAGGTTTAGAAGAATTTGCGAGAGTTCTGAAAAAGGGCGCGAAATTCGTTTTAATTCCGATCAGACCTTCACTCGTTGGTTCGGTTTTGGAAATTTTATATAATTTTAAGACGCACTCAATCGAACAGACAAGACAAATTGCCGAACAATATTTCGAGATTGTCGGCGATTATAATTTTCCAATCACTGAGCCGATTGGCTGGTCAAAAATGATTTTTCTGTTGGAAAAAAAGAGAGGAGGTGAAAAAGTTTAAAAGTGGAAAAGATAAAAAGTGGAAATAAGAACGCTTAAAAGCTATTGCCGCATAAAACAAACAACTTTTTCACTCTTTCACCTTTTCACTTTTAAGCTTTTCTCCTTTTTAATGAAATCTATTGCTGAAAAGCCCTTGATTATTGCTCATCGCGGAGCAAGCGCGCTCGCGCCGGAAAATACTCTAGCGGCTTTCGGGCAGGCGATTCGAGACGGCGCGGAAGGCATCGAACTTGATGTTCGTCTGGCAAAGGACGGCGTTCCGGTCGTCATTCACGATGCAGACCTAAAGCGTTTAGCTGATAAAAAAGGGCGCATTTCTTATTATACTTCCCGGGAATTGCAATCTTTCGATGTCGGTTCCTGGTTTAACTCACAATTTCCGAAGAAAGCCGATGACCAATTTTCACGCGAAACCGTTCCGACTTTTCCTCAGTTGCTAAAATTTTTGGAAGATTATAAAGGTTTAATTTACGTTGAAATAAAATGCAAAAAAGCCGAAACCGACTCGCTCGTTCGAGCAGTCTGCCAACTTATCGAGCAGACAAATTTGCTATCCCAAATTGTCCTCAAAAGTTTTAATCTGGGCGCCCTCATTCTAGCACGTAATTTTCTTCCTGAAGTTCGCACCGCCGCGCTGTTTTCTCCAAAAATCTTAACAGTTGTTCGCAAAAGAAAACACATTCTGCAAAAAGCCGAGAAGTGCGGAGCAAACGAAATTTCACTGCATTACTCACTGGCGACTAGAGGGCTTGTGGAAAGAGCGAAAGATAAAGGATTAGCGACGGTAATTTGGACTGCCGACAGTTCCATCTGGGTAAAACGCGCGCTTGACTTAGGCATCTACGCAGTTATTACTAACAACCCGGCACATCTATTGGCGAAAAAACAAAAACTCTTTGCCAAACAGCACAAATAAAATTGTCTCCAGTTATTTGTTTCGTACCGGAAGAAATTTCAAAAATAATTTAGCGCCTTTTGCGAAAGCCTCTGCGTTCTTTGCGTTGCTGATTTGAGACTGGACAACAGATAATGCGAAGACTCGCCAAGTTACGCGAAGAATTATTTTTGAGATGACTTCTGAAAATTATTTTCACGGTTACGGTTTTGCAGAGTCGGAGACACAGGCTAAAATTGTTGGAGTATTATTTATAGTTCAATTTTTTAAGGCAATTTTATCAGAAACAAAATGAAATTTTATAACGATGTTTTAGGACTGATCGGCAACACGCCGCTCGTTAAAATTAACGCTCTCGCCGCGCAGCACAAAATTAAAGCGCAAATTTTCGCCAAAATGGAAAACCTCAATCCGGGCTTTTCGGTCAAAGACCGAATCGGCATTTCGATGATTGAAGCGGCGGAAAAAGACGGCTTGCTCAAGCCCGGCGGCACGATTATCGAAGCAACGAGCGGCAATACCGGAATTGGTCTGGCGCTCGCGGCGGCGGTAAAAGGTTACAAATGTATTTTTGTTTTGACCGACAAAGTCTCGATGGAAAAATCGCGTTATCTGAAATCGCTCGGCGCGGATGTGGTCGTTGTTCCCGCCGCGTCCAAGCACGGCACGCCTGAACATTATGTTGAAACCGCCAAACGCATTGCGAAGGAAACGCCAAATTGTTTTTACCCGGATCAATATAATCACCCGGCAAATCCCGCCGTGCATTACCGCACCACCGGACCGGAACTTTGGAACGACACGGACGGGCGCATCACGCATTTTGTTTCAAGCATCGGTACGGGCGGCACAATCAGCGGCACGGGCAGATATTTAAAAGAGAAAAACCCGAATATAAAAATCATCGGCGCCGACCCGTATGGCTCAATTTTTAAGACTTACAAGGATTCCGGTCAAGTTCCGGAAGCTACGCCATATCTCGTCGAAGGCATTGGACAATCGCTGCCCGTCGGTAACGCCGATATGAAAATCATCGACGAAATTATCAACATCACCGACCGCGAATCGTTTGACCTGGCGCGTCAGCTTTCGCGCACCGAGGGGATTTTCTGCGGCGGTTCGACCGGAACGAACTTCGCTGCCGCGCTGAAGGTAGCAAAAAAACTCGACGAAGACGATTTGGTTGTATTCATTGTGTGCGACACGGGCGAGCATTATTTAACAAAGTTTCATTCAGACGAATGGATGAAGGAAAAACTTCTGCTCGAACCGCAAAAAATCACGGCTGGACTGATCAACGAAACGAAACATGCCGGCGCGCCCGCGAAACTTATTTTTGTCGCGCCCGATGAGATCGTCAGCAGTGCGCTGGCGCAAATGAATGAAAACGGCGTGACGCAAATTCCCGTTATAGAGGGAAATACTTCGGTCGGCTCATTGCGTGAAAGCCGCGTTTTGACCAAACTGCTTGGCGACCGCGAATTGTTGAACGCGAAGGTGAGCAAAGTGATGGACGAAAGTTTTCCGGTGCTTGACGTTGATGCAAGTTTTAATGATATAAAAACAAAACTGCAAAAATCGCCGGCGGTTTTAATCGAAGACTTCAAACGCATCACCGGGATTATTACCAGATCGGACGTTTTGGATTTACAAAGAAATTGATGATGCGTTCTTTTTTAACAAATGCGACGCTTCTTTGCGCCACCCGAAAATTTTAATGACCAGAAAATCACTTTAAGTCCTGAAGAATCAAGGCATTTGCGTGATGTTTTGCGTCTGCGCGCGAGTGAAAACGTGCAGGTTTTCGATGGCGCAGGCAGGGAATTTTTTTGCGAAATCGAGCAAATTGAAAGAAAAGAAACGGTTCTAAAAATCATTAAAGAAATTGCGCCGACTACCCCGGAATCCGGTTTAGATCTAACTTTAGCGGTGGCGCTCCTCAAAGGCGAAAAGTTCGACTTGGTTGTGCAAAAGGCGGTTGAATTAGGCGTGACAAAACTCGTTCCGCTCAATACGAAGCGAGCCGACGCGAAATCAAAAGACGGCGAAAAAAAACTGCAACGCTGGCGAAAAATTGTCATTGATGCGAGCAAACAATCAGAACGCGCAACGCTGATGCAAATCGAAATGCCGATTGATTTCGCGGAGTTTGTAAACTCCATTTCAAAAAGTCTCAGCGATGCAAATTTACTTTTGTTTGCGGAAAGAAGTGGGATTAGTTTTTCCAACGTCAAGATAAACGAGAAAATTATTGCGGTTATCGGTTCGGAAGGCGGCTGGGACGACGCGGAAATCGAATTGGCGCGCAGTCAAAATTTTCAAATCATCACGTTCAAAGGCAGAATTTTGCGGGCGGAAACTGCAGCAATATCCATCATCGCCGTTTTACAGCATCGCTTTGGAGATTTAAATTAAAAAACCAAACTGCGGAAATTTAGGGAGAGATGTCCCGCAGTTTGGTTGTTCGTCGGCGAGAGAAGCGAGACAACTTTTTGTTAATTAATTTCTGACAATTATAATTTGTTTATGAAATATTACGCTATATTCTTATCAAATACTTTTTATCTGCACGGCTTTGATTATTTCCTGCAAAAGTTTTTCAATAATTTCTTCTTTAGCTGCCGTTACTTTGACTTTGGCTATTTCCTCTTCGTCGCGGATGAGGGAAACATCAATCGTGATTGTTCCGTCGGCGTTGAGAGCGTAAAATCCACGTGGGCTCAAACCGTTTGTCGCCGTTGTCGCCTTGATATAATTGACCGCCGCGCCTTCGCCTCGAACGTTCGACGCGCTTTGTTCGAGCAGACGAATCTCGAGTTTTTCAGTCAGGCGCTCTTTATCCGTAAATTTGCCGGCTTCGCGCAGTTCAGGCTGCAGAATGAGCGGAACTCTTTGAGCAAGCGGAAGCAAAAGCTGCTCTTCGCGTTCGATGCGTCCGATGTCGAAGGTTTTGGCGAAATTTGATTTGAAGAAACTTGGACGCTGCACGCCACCGATGCCTTTTGCTAAGGTTTCCACTTTGTCTTCGGCGGAGGCAAACCATTTTTCGACATCCAGAAATTTACCGTCGCGTAAACCTTTGTCATTGGTCATCGCTTCAATGAGCGAATAAGTTAACAAGCCCTGTCGAAATTCGTTGGCTTCGTAAGAAACCGCATCTGCCGCCGAACCCATCAAAATATAAAAGCCGGTGCGCTCGCGCAGACGGTCGATTGAACGAACTTGCAGCGCGTCAACCGCTCTGGTTTGCGAAGTTAAATCTTTTTGCGCCGCGCCCGCCGCGCAGGTATCGAAAATCATCACCTTTTTATCGGCTTTTATTTCAGAAACCCATTTTGCAAGCTCCAGACTGTTGACGGTTTTGCTCAGACGCTCAGATTCATTAACCATTATGGCGCGGTCGAGCGTTGCCGCATCCTTTGTCGCATACAGATACATATCGGGAAACGCGCTTTCTTTGACGGCTTCGGCGCTGGTAATCGCTGTGCCGTGTCCCGACAAATAAACAATAACGACATCTTCCGGCTTAGCTTTTTGGGCAATTTCGGTGAAAATATTTTCGTAGTTTTGCTTGGTTGGTTCGAGCCGCTGAAAATCTGCCACATCGGACAAACCAGCAAACTGCGAAGACTTTTCTTTTTCAGTACTAAGCAGCCGCAGATGCAAGCGCCCGCACGGCTTTTTTGCGGCTAATTCTTCATTACAGAAATATTTGCGGGCAGCTAATGAAAGAGCTTTTGAAATGTCTTCGGCATCTTTTGCCGCGTACCTTAAATCAAGTGCGCTGCCCTCATAATCAGAAATGCCGGAGACGATAGCGTAAAAATTAATTTCAGAAGGCTTTTTGTCAATTGATATTTTGATGACCTCGACCCCTTTCGTATCAACCGCTTCATTTCCTGAATTGATAACTGACTCGCTGCTGCGGCTTCTGACACTGCCATCAAGATTCCAGGCGACGACTTCAACTTTATTCGCTCCTAGCCGAAGCCTTTGTTTGGGAATTTCAACCGTTAAATTAATTTGTCCAGCGGTCGGCTCAGACGATTTACCGGCGCGCGTCACTGATAAGTTCGCTGCCGTTGATGCGCACTTCGACGCGCCCGATGCCGCCGCCGCGATTTTTCAGTTTAATTTTAAGATTGGTAGTGTTTGGTTCAATTTTTTGCTCGAGGATTTCCGGCTGAAGTTTGATATTTCCGATTGCGACAACCGGGCGCAGCGGCTGGCGATTAAAACCCAGAAGTTTTTGCAGAAGTCCCGGCTCGTAATACATTTCCTTGAGCTGTTCAAGATTGATAATTTCCAAACCGTACGAATAATGCATTAATCTCTACGCGTCTTCGGAAGCGTCGAAGCGTCCTTCGGGCGTATGAACGACCCATTCCTGATCGTCAATCGCAATGAGCGTGCCGATTCACTTTTCGTCTCGAAATCGCTCAGTTTAATTTGGGCTTCATCTTGCAGAACCTGGATTTTTCTACCGTTAATATTTACGATATTAAAAGGGTTAGCACCCAATACCCAAGGCGGCGGCGCCCCTCTTTTGTGTTTTATCTCCTGCCCGCTCGCTACATCCCACAAAGTAAGAAAAGCGACATTTTGGTTATTGCTGGCTAAAGTCTTTCCGTCAAGCGAAAATTTGAGCGAGTCAACCCGAAAGTGGAAACCTTTGAGAGTCTTCGGCGATTGTCCGGTTTCAATGTTCCAGAGATTTACACGTCCGAAACCGCCGCCGCTTGCCAGCCTTCTGCTGTCAGGCGAAAATGCCACCGAAAGAATTTGGGAAGAACGCCCGCGCAACGTTAAAATTTCCTGCCCGGTTTCCGTATCCCTCAACCTGATGGTGTGATCGCTACTTTGAACGCCGCTTGCTATAGTCTTCCCGTCCGGCGAAAGCGCCAATGAAATGATCATTCCGGAAGGCTCTGCGAAACTTTTTATTTCCTGTCCGCCGGCGACGTTCCACAACTTAATGTTTGTATCAAAACTTCCGCTGATTAGTGTTTTGCCGTCGGGCGCAAACACAACTGACCAAACGGCTTCGGAATGTCTCGTCAGAGTTCTGATTTCCTGTTCGGTTTGGGCATTCCACAGTTTGATTGTTTTATCTTCGCTGCCGCTTGACCAGCGTTTTGCCATCGGGCGCGAAGGCGATGGCGCTAATGCCCTCCGAATGTCCGGTAAAACTTTTAATTTGCTGACCGTTTGCGACGTTCCACAATTTAATATTGTCGTCCAAACCGCCGCTGGCGAGAATTTTTCCGTCGAATGTAAATGCCACCGACATTACAGTTTCTGTGTGTCCCGTCAAAGTTCTGATTTCCTGCGCGGCTTCGACATTCCAGAATTTTACGGTTTTGTCCCGGCTTCCGCTTGCTAAAACTTTTCCGTCAGGCGAAAATTTTACCGAAAAAACCCAATCCGAATGCCCTGTGAAATTTTTAAGTTCTTCACCGGTTTCGATGTTCCACAGTTTTATGACGTGATCGCTGCTGCCACTCGCTAAAGTTTTGCCATCCGGCGAAAATGCCACCGTATTAACTCGCGCTTGGTGTCCCAACAAAGTTCGAAGTTCCTGTCCGGTTTCGGTATTCCAAAGCTTGATGGTTTTGTCAAAACTTCCGCTCGCCAGAACTTTTCCGTCAGGTGAAAATGCTACCGAATAAACCTTTTCAGAATGTCCGGTCTGCACAATAAGCTGCGGTTTGTATCGGTTTTCGACGAGTGTTTTGATTTGCGGATTTTGCCCAAGAATAACTGAGGCAAAAACCGAAACGCAAATTGCCGCCCACGCACCTAACATCAATAGTTTTGCCGCTTCGCGTTTTAGGAAATTTAATTTATTTAACATTACATTCACTCTATTTTTCCTCGCGTTACTGATTTTATAAGTTCCTTACATTAATCAAGTGACGAAAACCGGGAAAAGGTTACAGCGGGCGAATAAAAATTCAGAATTTTCCCTGACACCGAATTGTAATAATTACCGCACGATTTCGATATTTATATCTTTTGTTACCCAGTCGCTAACGGAAATTTCGATTGGTCCGGAGCGCTGGTTAGTTGTAGTTTGCGTCAGTAATTTTGACAATGCGCTGCCGTCACGCTGCGTGGCTTTGGCGATGGCAGGCGATGTCAGAAGTTCCGCCGGAAACGGCTGTGTGCTGGCAATTAATTTGAGAGTTTCTTTGCCGAGCGGTGTGTCTTCCGGTTTGCCGACTTGAAAAATTCCGTAACAGCCGCTTGCCGCGACACTTGTAAAAGGCAGATTCGGCTTTAATGTTTCCTTTGCGTTCTGCGTTGGATAAAGCAGATTAATTTTTCCGCTCGTCCCGATTGAATAAAGGTAAACATAAAGATTTTTGTCCGAAGCATTCGTCATTTTTACATAAAACAAATCGCCTGACTTAAATTGCGCGGATTTATTTTGCTCGTCCGGCGTGACCGCGCATTTCGGCGGTGTTGAACTTGAATCGGTGACGTTGTAGCCGCTTAATCTTACGAGTTCAAATTGAATCTGGTCGGTAAGTTTTGAGGCGGCATTCGCGAGCAGGCGCAAATTTTCAACTCTGACGTGATTTTCGAGCGCGTCACGGATACTTTTGACGGCGTTTTCGTCAGCAGCGCGAACCCAAAAATTGTAAAGCGGCATTCCGCTGCGATTCGTCAGAAAATAAATTTTTTCCGCATCCGTCGGAATTTTTGTGTCCTTTACCTCGGCTTGAACATTTCCGAACGCAAAATCCTCATAAGTTCCGCGCACCGCCGCCGCGTCCCATTCGGGCGCGACAACACCAGCTTCGGATTTAGCGTTTAATTTTAGCAAAAGATTATTAACCACCACTGTTTCAAGAAGTTCATTATTCTTTAAAA
>JACCRD010000242.1 GCA_013813755.1 Acidobacteriota bacterium
TAAATAACAGAAGGTTCGAGACGTATTTTAACAAAAAGAAAGCAGCCGTTTTAATTTTTAAATACCGCGTAACCGATTACTTTTTACGATAACCGTTGAGCAAGGATTTCAACGCCTGTCCGGTATAAGATTTTTTCACTTTTGCAACTTCTTCAGGCGTTCCGGTCGCCACGACTCTGCCGCCGCCTTCGCCGCCTTCGGGTCCCAAATCAATTACGTAATCAGCGGATTTTATCACATCCAGATTGTGTTCGATGACAATAACCGTGTTGCCCGTGTCAACCAATCGCTGCAAAACGTCCAAAAGTTTATGCACGTCGGCGAAATGAAGCCCGGTCGTCGGCTCGTGTAAAATATAAATCGTTTTGCCCGTCGCGCGTTTCGACAGTTCTTTGGCGAGTTTGATGCGCTGGGCTTCGCCGCCCGAAAGCGTCGTCGAAGATTGACCGATTTTGATATAGCCGAGACCGACGTCGAGCAGCGTCTGCAATTTGATTTTGATGTTCGGAATGTTTTCGAGAATCGGCAGAGCGTCTTCAATCGTCGTGTCGAGCAGTTTGGCGATTGATAAACCCTTGTATTTGACCGAGAGCGTTTCGCGGTTGTAACGACCGCCGCGGCAAACGTCGCACAACACATAAACGTCAGGTAAAAAATTCATTTCGATGCGCTTCATTCCGTCGCCTTCACACGCTTCGCAGCGTCCGCCTTTGACGTTAAAGGAAAATCGTCCGGCTTTGTAGCCGCGCTCGCGCGATTCGGGCAGCATTGCGTAAAGTTCGCGTATCGGCGTGAAAAGTCCGGTGTAAGTCGCCGGATTCGAGCGCGGTGTTCTGCCAATCGGCGATTGGTCAATCTCAATGATTTTGTCAACGAATTCCAGCCCTTGAATCGAATCGTGTTCGAGCGATTCCATCGAAGATTTATTCACGAATCTTGCTAGAGATGGATAAAGAATATCGTCAACCAGCGTTGATTTGCCCGAACCGGAAACTCCCGTTACAACCGTCAAAAGTCCGAGCGGAAAAGTTACGTTGATGTTTTTTAGGTTGTGCGCCCGCGCACCTTTGACCGTGATATTTTTGCCGCTTGGCAGGCGGCGAACCTCGGGAACTTCGATTTTCATTTTGCCGGAAAGATATTTTCCGGTTAGCGAGTTTGCATTCTTTTCAATATCTTTCGGCGTTCCTTCGGCGACGACTTCCCCGCCGTGCGTTCCGGCAAGCGGTCCTAAATCAATCACGTAATCGGCTTTTTCGATAGTTTCTTCGTCGTGTTCGACAACCAAAACAGTGTTGCCCAAATCGCGTAATTCGTGCAGAGTTTGGATAAGTTTTTGGTTGTCGCGCGGATGCAAACCAATTGAAGGCTCATCCAAAACATACAAAACGCCCCGCAGCTGCGAGCCGATTTGCGTTGCCAGACGAATGCGCTGACCTTCGCCGCCCGACAATGTTTGCGACGCGCGGTCGAGCGTCAAATAACCGAGTCCGACTTGATTCAAAAATCTGAGCCGGTCTTTTATCTCGCGCAAAACGAGTCCCGCGATTTTTTCTTCGCGTGCGTTGAGCGTGATTTCCTCGAATTTTTTAAGCCCAGTCTCAATCGGAAAACTTACATAATCGTCAATGCCCAAATTCCCGACTTTGACCGCTAAACTTTCCGGCTGCAGACGTTTGCCGTGGCACGACGGACACGGCGCGGGCGAAACGAGTTCGTCGAGTGCTTCACGCACTTTTTTCGACGGCGGATTTTCCATTCGCTCGCGCATCGCACGAACTGCCCCCTTCCAATCCGATTCGTATTTGTAACCGCCCTGCTGAAAAGTCAGACGCTTTTTCGTCCCGTTCCAAAAAGCATCACGGATTTCTTCAGGCAAATCGGCAAACGAAGAATCAAGCAATTCTTTACTTTTGCCCTTTCCCTTTTTACTTTTGACTTCGCTTTCCTCTTCCGGCGAAAGCAGTTTGTCTTCGCCCGCAAACTTCTCGATAATCGCTTTTAACGCCGACTGCAAAAACTTCGCGCCGGATTTGTCAGCGTCGTTTAAGAATTTTAATTTGCCGGCGGAAACGCTTTGGTCGGGCAGAATTTTGCCCGCGTCAATCTGCATC
>JACCRD010000245.1 GCA_013813755.1 Acidobacteriota bacterium
AATGCACTGGCTGTGATTATGAGCATTATCACAATTTTAGGGATTTTGCTCGCGCCTTATTTAGTCCCGATTATCACCAAAGGTTTTTCACCGGAAAAGATTTATTTGACGGTTTTGATGACGCAGATAATGTTTCCGTTCATTTTGCTGGTCGCGCTGGCGGCAGTGGCGATGGGCGTTCTCAACACAAAAGGAAATTTTGGCGTTCCGGCTTCGGCTTCAACTGTGTTTAATATCGTTTCGATTTTCGTCGGGCTCGCGTTTGCCTTCTGGTTGAGCGGAGGCAATTGGGAAGCGTCGCAGGACAAATACACGGTTCCGTCCGTTTCAGCGCAGTGGGCGATTCTCGGAATGGCAATCGGAACCTTGATTGGCGGCGCGGCGCAATTTTTAATGCAGCTGCCGTCGCTTTTCAGAGTCGGATTTCGCTTCTCGCCCGTCATAAGTTTTAAGGACGAAGGCGTTAAAAAAATTATGCGCTTGATGGCGCCCGCGATTTTGGGAACTTCGGCGGTTCAAATCAATGTTTTAATCAATCTAATGCTTGTTTCGGAAATCGAAGGCGGGCGTTCCTGGTTGAGCTATGCTTTTCGCCTGATGCAGTTTCCGATCGGAGTTTTCGGCGTCGCTGTCGGCACGGCTTCGATTCCTGTTTTGTCGCGAATGGCTAGTGAAGGAAAGTTCGGCGAATTTCGCCAAACGCTTTCTTCTTCAATCACACTGGTTTTTCTTATGACTCTGCCGTCGGCTTGCGGGCTTGTAATTTTGGGCGAACCGATCATCCGTCTGCTTTATTCGCACGGCGGCGCTTTTAAAGAGACGGACGTGCCGATGACAGCCTATGCTTTAGCCGGTTACGCCATCGGTTTGACCGGCTACGCGGCGATCAAAGTTCTTTCGCCCGCGTTTTACGCCCTCAATGACGCCAAAACGCCGATGATTATTGCCGTCTGTTCAATCGCGGTCAACGCGGCGGTCAGTTACTTTTTTCTCCAGATACTTTCCGATTACGGAGTTTCGCCCGAAACTCCAAATGGTTTTGGTCACATCGGCGTCGCGTTAGCGACATCGAGCGTCGCGCTGGTCAATTTTTTCGCCCTTGCCTTCATAATGCGCAAACGCCTTTCGGGCATTGACGGCAAAGAAATTTTCTCAGCCTTTGTCAAAATCGCTGTCGCGTCAGCAGTGATGTCAGTCGTCTGCTATTTTACATATCAATTTTTATTGCAAAGATTGGGATTTGACACTTTTATTTCGAAAGTTATCGAAGCTTTTGTGCCGATTGCTTTGGGCGGAATCGTCTTTGTTATAATGGCGAAAAGTCTGCGCATCTCTGAAATTAACAAAATTTACAACGCGTTTGCGCGAAAGCTGCGAGGAAAAAATGGAAAATAAACAGGTTAATGAACAAACTTATCGTGAAAAAGTTTATGAAATTGTTCGTGCAATTCCTCCGTGTAAAGTGATGACCTACGGACAAATCGCGGAAATTCTCGGCGAAGGCTATACGGCGCGCACGGTCGGGTTTGTGATGCACGCGGCGGATACGCAAACTGTTCCGTGGCAGAGAGTGATCAATTCGCAGGGCGCGTGTTCGACAGGGAAAATGACGATGCCGGTAAATCTTCAGCAAAAAATGCTCGAAGACGAAGGTATTGAATTTAACGAAAAAGGACGTTGCGATTTAAAAGTTTACGGCTGGGCGCCTGAAGGTTTTGAGGAAAAAAAAGATGACGATGAACAACCGAGTTTGTTTGAATAACCCTGCTTAAAAAATCTTTTAACAAAACATTCCAATTTAACTTTTAACTTTTACCTTTTCACTGATATTCATCTGCCCCATTTTAATTTATTTCGCAAAACGTCAAAATAATTTCGGTTCGGCGGTTGGATAAGATTAAAAGTTGTGGCGCTTTTGTGGATGACAACGCGATCTTTGGCTTCGAGAGAATAGCCAATTTGTCCGTCGAGCGTTAGAACGACGCCTTCGTTTTCATATTTCAAACTTATTACTATTTCATCAGTGTCAGGTACAACAATTGGGCGATTGGTCAGCGTGAACGGGCAAATCGGCGTTAAAATAATCGCGTTCATCGAAGGAAAAACAATCGGACCGCCCGCCGAAAGATTATAAGCCGTCGAACCGGTCGGCGTGGAAACAATCAGTCCGTCGGCGCGGAACGAATTGACAAAAAGATTGTTGAGATTAACTTCAACTTCGATAATTCGCGCTAAAGCCGCTTTGTTGATGACCACATCATTTAAGACGCGCCCGCTCGCCAATTTTTCATCATTCCGCCAATGTTCGACATCGAGCATCACGCGGCGGTCAATTTCATATTCATCCGCCAGAATCGCTTCGAGTGCGGGAAACATTTCTTCAATGCGAAACTCCGTCAGATAACCGAGACTACCGTAATTTATTCCCAAGACCAAAATTTCGCGGTTTCCCGTCAAGCGCGCCGTTGAAATCATTGTTCCGTCGCCGCCGAGAACAACGATTAAATCGGCATCAGTCTGGAATTTTTCGACTTCAACAATCTCGATGCGGCATTTTTCCGCGTCAAAATCTTTGGTTTCTTCACGCGATTTTCCAATCACCGAAATGCCGCGTTTTTCAAGCCATGCGGAAAGCTCGCACGCTGTCACCCAAGCCTCCGTATGACTAGGTTTGACGACGACTCCGACACATTTTATTTCTCGATTTGCCATTTTAGACGACAAGTTTTCAGCAAAGATTTATTGAACAGTTCCTAAAAATTAAATGATTTATAAATTAGGATTTTTTTCGACAAACTCCAAAAGGTTTCTAACATAAGATTTAAAGTTCGGGCAGGCGATTTTGTGCGCGGCAAGCAAATTGTTTGCCGTATTTGTATTATAAATTTGCGGAACGAAAAAATATGACACGCCCGAATGCGGCAGACCGCTGAACATTGGCGAAAAAGGCAGCATTAAAGTTTTTTCAATTAGACTCGGCGGCGGTTTTATCACGGATTTTCTATTTGTCAAAACTTCACTGATCGTATCAAAAAGTTCTTCGGTCGTCAGCGGATTCGGATCTGCGAGGGCGACGGTTTTGCCAATTGCTCTTTTATCTTTTGCCAAAGCCGCGATTGCTTCCACGACAAAATCGACCGGAACAAGATTAAGCTGAACTTTTTTGTTGCCGACATTAACAAAACGCAGAAGGCTCGGAATCTTTCTCAAATATCTGATTAAATAATAAACACCGTCATATTTGGCGGTTTCACCCGTATTTGAATCGCCGACCACGACCGAGGGGCGATAGATTGTCAATGGAATTTGGTCTTTTTTCAATTTTTCAACTTCGAGTTCAGCAAAATATTTTGACTTTTCATAAAAATTACGAAAACCGGTGCCGTGTTCGAGTTCGTTTTCATAAATTAAGCCCTTGCGCAAACCCGACACATAACACGTCGAGACATAATTATAACGACGCAGATTCGGCAGTCTTTTGACAAAATCATTAACATTTATCGTACCTTTAACATTCACCTCGTACGCCAAATCCTCGGCGACGGCTAAATCATAAATGGCGGCGAGATGATAAACGTCGGTTGTGTCTATTCGGATAATCTCCAAATCCGTCGCGGTAATGCCGAAGTTTTTCTGCGTAATATCGCCTTCGACGAGCGCGAAATTTTCAAGCGGCGTATTTGTTTCTGCAGCGATTTTCTCGACTCCCTCGATTGCCTTTTCGACAAAAGAATTTTGCACGAGCAGAAAAAACTGCGTGCCGGGCTTGGCAAACTGTCTGACGAGCCTCTGCGCGATAAAGCCCGGAAAACCGGTGAGAAAAATTGTTTCGTCGAAATTCATAACTGATGATTAATTTCTTTTTTACCCAGACTTTTTATTTATGCCACTCTTTTTTGGAAACCTGTCTAATTTGTAATTTACAAAAAAAAGGCGGCAATTAAGTTAACAATATACGCGACTAAGATTTCTGACGCATCAAAACTTTTACAAATTGACGATCGCAGTGTTAAAGTTTTAGCTGCAAAGCCTCGTAAACCATAAATTATGCCGAGTTTAGCCATCAATTTTGGTAATGAAAACAAAAAAAGAAAAAAATATTCAATCAATCGAAAATTTTAAAAGTGAACTGAACGAACCGCGTTGGTCAGTTGTCGCCTTTAAAGGCGTGGTCGAAAAAGACTTAACTTATATGGATGCCACTGCGAAAATGAAAAAGTTGGTGGCGGAAAAAATTCCCGGATTGTGTATTGTCACCAACGAAGCTTCCGAAAAACCTGCGCTCTAAAACTCTAAAACTACTTTTCCGAAACTTTCATTTGACTCTAAATATTCGTGCGCCTGACAAATTTCTTCAACCCGAAAAACCTTATCAACATTCGGCACGATTAATTTGTTTTCAATCAATGGTAAGACATCCTCGACAAACTTCGCCGTCGCTTCCGCTTTTTCGGGTGCTGAACGCGAGCGCAAAATTGTTCCGAAAATGCGCGCCCGTTTTGCCAAAACTTTCCCAAGATTAATTTCCGCGGTCGCCCCGCTCGTTAATCCGACTAAAATCAAACGACCTTTCGGCGCGAGACTTTCAAGATTCGCGGCAAGATACTTTGCGCCGACTAGATCAAGAATCACGTCAACGCCTCGCCCTCCGTTTTTATTTTGAACAATTTCAGATATTGCTTTCGGATTCGATTCGACCGAATTTGTTTCGGTAACAATTCCAAAATCCAAACCAAACTCTTTACATTTCTCTAATTTGTCCGCGTTACGCGAAGTCCCGAAAGTTTTGATATTTTTTGTTTTCGCAAGCTGCAGCGCGGCGAGTCCGACGCCTGAGCCGACGGCGTGAATAAGCAGCGTTTCGCCTTCTCGCAGATCACCCTGCGTAAAAATCGCGTCGTGTGCCGTGATAAACGCTTCGGGAATGGCGGCGGCTTGCGTAAAGCTCAGATTATCGGGAATTTTTGCCAAAAGCGATTCTTCCGTCAGAACAAATTCGGCTTGCGCTCCGCCCGCCGTAATTCCAAAAACCCGGTCGCCCGGTTTGAAATTGCTCACTTGATCACCAATCTCCAAAACTTCGCCCGCAAACTCCAACCCCAGAATTCTTTCCGGAAATTTTTTTGGCGCCGGATAAAAACCTCTGCGCTGCAAAACGTCGGCGCGGTTTAGGGCGGAAGTTTTCACCCGTACCAAAATCTGCGTTTCAGCAGGCGACGATGGATTTTCCACCTCGCGGATTTCTAAATTTTCTGCGCCGCCGAATTCTTTAATGTAAACTGCTTTCATAATGATTTGCGAACAAAAAAGGATAGCAGAAGCGCGTCAAATAAGCAAAGTGTATTAAAATATCTGCACAAGTTTATCTGCCGGACGGCTAAAAATATTTTCTTTACAGTTTGAATAAATTTAGATTTAATTTATGCAAAATTCAATCAGCGTTTTGATTATTGAAAGCCAGACTTTGATTCGCGTCGGTCTTCGAACGATTTTACAGGTGCAGGAAGACATTGAAATTTCTGCTGAAGCCGAGACGAGCGAGCAGGGATTTGAGATTTTCAAAAAAACGCGCGTCGATGTCGTTTTGATGAGTCTGCGGCTCGGTGAAGCGTGCGCGATTGATGAAATCGGGAAATTTTTGCATTTCGCTCCGCACGCTAAAATTATTGTGCTCGCTTCGCACGCGGGCGACGCGGAAATTTCGCGCAGTCTTGAAAGTGGCGCGTTCGGTTATATTTGCACGGATGTTTCGGAAGCGGATTTGCTCAAAGCGATTCGCGCGGTAGCTTCCGGCAAAAAATTTATTCCGTCGAATGTCGCAGAAATTCTGACGGAAAATTTCGGACAGGAAACGCTTACGCCGAGCGAGCGGAAAATTCTGCAAATGATTGTCGGCGGTAAATCGAATAAACAAATCGCATATGACGCGAGCATTTCCGAGAACACGGTTAAAACTCACATTAAAAACATTTTCGACAAACTCGGTGTTTCTGATCGAACTTCCGCCGCTACTCTGGCGATCCGACGCGGTCTGGTTCGCGGCGATTTGTAAAAATGATCACCCGAAAGTATGAGAAAAATATCCACCCGCCTGATGATTTCAAATTGTAAAAATTTGGTTATTCTAAATGCAGAACAATTGGTAATAACCAAAATCTCAGCAAAAGGAGTCTGACAAAAAATGATTAAAATTAGAAGAAGCAAAGAACGCGGACACGCCAATTACGGGTGGCTCGATACCTTTCACACATTCTCTTTCAATACCTATCACGACCCAAACTTTATGAATTTTCGTTCCTTGCGGGTGATTAACGAAGATCGCGTGGGGGCTGGACAGGGTTTTGGAACGCACAGTCATGCTGATATGGAAATTATCACGTATGTGACGAGTGGCGCTCTGGCGCACAAGGATTCGACCGGCGGAGAGGAAACTTTGCGCCCGCACGAAGTTCAGCGAATGACTGCCGGAACGGGAATCCGGCACAGCGAATTTAATCCGTCGGAGAGCGAAGAAACACATCTTTATCAAATCTGGATTTTGCCGGAAACAAAAGGGTTAAAACCCGGTTACGAACAAACGTATTTCGCGCCCGAAGATAAAAAGGGAAAATTAAAACTTGTCGCATCGCGCGGAGGCGATGACGGTTCGGTTAAAATCAATCAAGATGTTGCGTTGTACAGTTCAATTTTAACCAAAGGCGAAGAAGTTTCGCATGAATTAAAACCGAATCGACACGCCTGGCTGCAAGTCGTCAAGGGAGCGCTTGAACTAAACGGCGAAAGTTTGCAGGCGAGCGACGGAGCGGCGGTGAATGATGAAACTTCGCTCAAGGTAAAATCACTTGAAGATGAAACCGAGTTTTTGCTTTTTGATTTGAATTAAATAGTTTTCCACCGCGAAGACCGGGAGTTGACGCTAAAAGAGACGCTAAGAAAACATAAAAATCTCGGCGTCTCTCCGCGTTTGTTCTCTCGGTCTCAGCGGTAAAAAACTACCTTTAGCAACTTGGCTTAAACGCGTTCGTTTACGTTAAAATCATCGTGTGAATCAAAAATCAGCAACTCCAAAAGACGCGGCGACGGTTATTCTGCTCGATCAAAGTTTAACTGAAGTTCTCTGGGCGCAGCGCAATCCAAATCTCGCTTTTCTCGGCGGCTATCACGCTTTTCCAGGCGGAAAACTTGAAACGACCGACGCGGAAACAAAAGTTATTAATTGCGAAGACACGCGCCTTGCAAAATTTATTGCTTGCGCCGCACGCGAAACATTTGAAGAAGTCGGCGTTTTACTCGCGCGCAACGGCGAAAAACTGACCAAAGGGCAGCGCGCTTCTTTGCACGACGATTTGATTTCAGGCAGATCTACTTTTGACGAAATTCTCGCGCATTGGAATTTATGGATTGACGCCGCGGATTTTATCTACACAGGAATTTGGACAACGCCCGCTTTTTCGCCGGTTCGGTTCAAGACCAGATTTTTTCTCGCTGTCTGCCCACCAAAACAAATACCTTTTGCGGCAATCAGCGAACTGCAAAATGTTGAATTTACAAAACCGCTAGAAGCTTTGCGCCGTTGGAAAAATTCTGAAGTGCTGATTGCGCCACCGGTTTTACTGTCGCTCAAAGAACTGTCAACGACCGCCGATATACGCTTAGGGGCTGAAAAATTACTTAAAAAATCTCAAAAAAATGATGGTCAAATTAGATACATCGAACTCAATCCGCGCATCATCTGTTTTCCACTCAAAACGGAAACTCTGCCGCCCGCGACGCATACCAATTGTTTTATTATCGGAGGCGAAGAATTCATCGTTGTTGACGCGGCAGCGCGAGAAAAAAACGAGCAGGACGCTTTACACGAACTGATTGATTCGCTCGTTGAGAAAAATTTTGTTTGCCGGGAAATTATCGTTTCGCATCTGCATAAAGATCATTTTGGCGGCGAAACTGCTTTGCAAAAACATCTGTTTGATAAGTTTGGCCTGCGCGTGTCGCTTGCGGCGCACAGACTGACGGCGGAAAGTTTGCGGGACAAAGTTAAAATTGAACGATTGATCGAAGGCGACGAGCGTTTTCGATTGAAGGATAAAACAGGCGAAATGTTTGATCTAAAAGTTTTGCACGCGCCCGGACACGCCCGCGGGCATCTGTGTTTTTACGACGAAGAAACAGGGTTTCTTTTGGCTTCCGATAATGTTGTCGGATCAAATTCAGTCGTCATCGCGCTGCCGGAAGGCAATATGCAAAATTATTTAGATTCGCTTGAAAAAATGCGAAATTTGCCGAATCTCAAATTCTTGTGCGGTTCACACGGCTCGGCGATTTTTAACGCGAAAGGGAAAATTGACAAATACATCGAACATCGTCTGGAGCGCGAGCGGAAAATTTTGAGCGCGCTTGAAAACGGCGCGAAAAGTATAAAGGAAATTATCGAAAAAGTTTATACCGATATTTTACCTGAACTTTACAATTTGGCAGAAAAATCAATCGAAGCGCATTTGGAAAAACTTAAATCGGACGGGAAGATTTAAATTTTGTTGATGTTGGAGAACTTTTTGAGAAGGTAAGAAGAGGAGACAGGGAAAAGGAAAGCAAGTCTAAGTTAATGTTGTTGTCTTCTCAGCTCTTTTTTTTCGTCTTCTTAAAGTTTATTCGTCTGCTGTTAATTTTTCTGCTTCCAAAACTAACCGATACGGAAAGTATCTCTTGACGCGAATCTTTTTGAGGTTGGCGGCGCGAGCTAATCTTTTGAGTTCTGCTGGCGTGAACGAACGCAGAATAGAAAGTGAACCATCTTCGCGGACAAGCGGACTGATGCGAAAACCAGCGCAAAAAATCTTATACAGAAAATATGCTATCCGGTGGCGGTGAAGATCAATAATATAAATTTTGCGGTGGGTGACGCGCGTTATTTCTTCTAAAATTCGTACAACATTTTCGTTTGTAAAATGATGCGTAAAAAGCGAGCAAATTGTGTAATCAAAGGAATTATCGGCAAAGGGAAGCTTGAGCGCATCACCGCGAACAGAGAAAATTTCCGCAAAATTTTTTGATTCTTCAACAATTGCGTCTGCCGAACGCGCGTTTAGTTCTAAGCCGAAAAGGTGCGAGATTCGATTTTTACGGCGGGCGAATTTGGCGATAATCCGCAAAAGCTCGCCCGAACCCGCGCCAACATCGAGGACTGAAAAATTTTGCAGATCTGATTTTTTAATTTCTCGCAGAAGCGTTTTTTTTAGCGCCCAGGCGTCGCCCGCTAGACGATTGACAAGGCGAATCTCACGCAAAAAAACGTCGTATTCCTCGGGCGTATAATCGCCCGTATCGATTCTTTCAAGTTTGCCGCTGCGCGTTTTGAACACGGGGGAAAGAATAACAAAAATAAATCTAAAAAGTGTTGTTTTGAAATTTTTTTCGCCTTTGGAATAATTTCAGGCATTAATTCTTGACGGTGCGCCGCCTAAGCGGTTAAGTTTTCGATTAAAGAAAAGTTATGGCAAAGGAATTTTATTTCGTGAGCGATTTGCACTTCGGCGGCGACGGCTCGCTGATGGTTTGCGATTACACCGCGGAATTTGTCGAGTTTTTGCAACGGCTCGCGCAAAAAACAAAAGAAACTGAATTAATAATCGCGGGCGACACATTCGGTTTCTGGGAACTGACAACCGTCACAGGAACGGCGCAGCTTGACGAAATTGTCAAATATCACACCGAGATTTTTGAGCAGTTAAAATTAACCGGCGCGAAAATCCAAATTACAATGATTGTCGGGAATCACGATTACGATTTGGCTTGCGACCCGCTTTACGTCGAAAAACTCCGAGCTTATAACATTCGTCTTGATACGTCGCTCGAACTGATCCGCGAAATAGGCGCTAAAAAAATCTGGATCGAACACGGACAGCAAATTGATCCGTATAACGCCGCGACCGAATACGGCAACCTCAAGGCGTTGCCGCTCGGCTTTTTTATTACGGAAAGCCTGGTTAGCGGCGCGAGTAAATATTCTGTTTTCGGCGCGAGCGACTGGCTCAAAGATATTCGGTCGGTTGACGTGCGCTCAATCCCCGATTGGCTTGTATCAAATTATTTCTATCACGAGATGAATCTTCTTCTGCGGTGGCTGCTCATTCCTTTTCTGCTACTTCTGACAATTACCGCCGCCGCGCTGATCGCGCAATTCCTACAGTACGTCGGCTTTTTTGACGTCAATATTCTGCTCGATAATTCACTCGTGCGGGCGCTCGGTTTATTCGGCAATATTTTGAGCTGGATTATTACGGCGAGTATGTTTGTCTGGTTTTTCATCTTCGTCGTCGCTGTTCCGCTCTACATTATTTATCGCGATATTCGCCGCACGCTTAAACGGATGCAGATTTTTCCGACCTTCAAATCCGCGCCGACCAATGAAGCAAACAACATTTATCTCGAACGGGCGCGAGCCGTCTTCCGCGAACACCCGGAAGTCTGCGCATACATTTTTGGACACACGCACGACGCTTTTCTTGTCAAAGAAAACGGGCGCGTTATCATCAATACCGGCACGTGGCTCAAAATTCTCAAGCGTGTCTCCGTCAGATTCGGACTTCTGCCGGGCATTTATTACCCAACCTTTCGGCTAAACTATTTTAAGATTTACAGTGAAGCGGAAAAAATCGTCGTCAAATACGTCGAGTTAGCAAAAAAACCGACCGAGAAACTAACGCTTCTCCAACGCTTTTTAATTTTCGGCAGAAAGCCTGATCCGGCAAAACCGATTCCGGCAAAAACCGTTTTGTAGATGTTTCGTAAGTGTGACTGAATTTCTATTGTGTTAATCAATAAATTGCTTTATAACATATTCCGCAGTAAGAAAACTTTTAGATACAGGCTTTTTAATCAAGTTAAGTATGAATAAAAAGGTCATCTTACTCAGTTTAATAGCCGTTAGCTGTCTGCTTTTCTTAAGCGAGGCATTGGTAAATGGGCAGCTTGGCAAGATAATTAACGATTTTCGGGTCGCGCGTTTCGACGCGGGCAATCGCCAAATCAGACGCGGCGCGGCGGTAAAGTTCGCCGAATTCGCGCACTTCCAGTTTTGACATTCGCGCAAGGAAAACTTTTCGAGCGTCGAAAGCAATTCTTCAAGCCGCTGCCAATTATTTTTTCGTTCCTTAATAAAACGGTTCATCTTGAATGTAGATTTTAGGTTTTAGACTTTAGATTAGCAATGAAAATTCCAAAGCTTTGTGCGATAATTATTTTTATCAAAACAATAAACAATAATTATTAGAAAAGAATTTGGATATTCGATACAGAAAATTAAGATGAAATCACCGAAAACTTTACCAATCCAAAATCTAAAATTCAAAATCAAAAGTGTCCGAAGAAACGACGAAAGATAACGAAGAAGAAGCGATCGAGAAAACTTACGATTGGAACGTGACGAAACGCCTGCTTCGTTATCTCAAACCGTATTGGAAGATGGCGGCGGCGGCGCTCGCGCTGACGTTTGTGACGAATATTTTAATTAGTCTGCAGCCGTATTTTACCAAAGTTGCGGTTGATGATTTTATTACGCCGAAACGAACCGACGGCATCTGGCTTTTTGCCTTTGCATTTTTCTGTCTGTTTCTTTTTCGATTCATTTTTTCATACGTTCAGGAAATTCTGCTCAACATTGTCGGACAGAAAGTGATGTTTGACCTGCGAACGCAGATTTACACCAAACTCCAGCAC
>JACCRD010000007.1 GCA_013813755.1 Acidobacteriota bacterium
CTATGAAACAAGCGATTAAATGGAAAATGCTGATGCAAAACCCCTGTGATCTTTGCGAACTTCCAAGACTCGAAAAAACAGAAATGAAATATCTTTCGCCCGAAGAAACTACAAAATTCTTAGACGTGGCGAAAAACACAAAACATTTTGTGCTTTTTCTGCTAATTATCGAAAGCGGTATGCGACCGGAAGAATACTTGGCTTTGCAATGGAAAGATATTAATTTCTAACAGCAAGTATTAAGCGTTCGCCGTGCAATTGTCTGGAAAAGAAAAGGCGGCGGTTTTACCTTCACAGAACCAAAAACCAAACAAAGCCGTCGAAGCATACCAATTTCAAATTCTGTAATAAATGCTTTGAAAATTCATAGACGTAAGCAACTTGAAGAAAAATTAAAACTCGGCGCGGCGTATGGAAAACTTGATTTAGTTTTTGCGTCCGAAGTCGGAACGCCGATACAGCCGAAAAATTTACTTGATCGGCACTTCAGACCGTTACTCACGAAAGCGGAACTGCCAATCCTTCGACTCTACGATTTAAGGCACACAACGGCAACCTTGCTTTTATCGGCTGGCGAAAATCCAAAAGTAGTTTCGGAAAGGCTCGGACACGCAAGCATTGTTTTAACGCTTGATACATACAGCCACGTTTTACCGACAATGCAGGAAAGCGCAACTAACAAACTCGAAAAAATGATGTCTGGAACTTAAAATTTAAGTTGGCACACAATAGGCACACAAAACAAAAAGCAAGTCTTAAAGACTTGCTTTTTGTTTTTCTAAATGACTGTATTTATTGAAGATATTGGAGCCGGTGAACGGATTTGAACCGCCGACCTGATGATTACAAATCAACTGCTCTACCAACTGAGCTACACCGGCTGAGGATTGCTCATAGAAAGCAATCGCAAACTAGAAATACTACAAAATCATTTTATTTTGTGCAAGTTTGTAATGGAGAAAATGAAGATTTAGGCGGAGGGTTTATTTGCTTAAAGGAATTGTCTCGGATTTGGTTAAGACAGTGTCCTGCAGAATTCGGCGTTTTTTGTTTTCGACAAAAAAATATTTGAAATAACCAAACATTGACCAACACGCTGTAACGACGGCAATCCACAACGCGCCGCGCCCGACCAGATAGCCGAAAACGCGCCAGTCATCGGTGTTGAGCGTGAAATCTGAAAGGTGTTGGAAAGCGGTCTGGACCTCGGCAACTTCCCAAAAGCGGAACGAAGGCAAAACCCATCCGAAATTTGAAACCGGCGGGTTACCATTCGCGCCGGCGACCAAAAGAGCGACAATCGCCGTGCATTGCGCCCACATTTTTATTTTGCCTGCCTTTTGCGCCGAGATGACGATGCCTTCGGTTGCCGCGATTGAACGCAAGCCGGTGATAATAAATTCTCTGCCTAAAATCACCACTACCGCCCAAGCCGGCGCGAGATGTTTTTCAACTAAAACGATTAGAGCGGCGGAGACAAGAAGTTTATCGGCAATCGGGTCGAGCAGCGCACCCATTTTGGAAACTTGCTGGCGGCTGCGAGCAATGTGTCCGTCCAAAATATCAGTCAAAGACGCGGCAAGAAAAATCGCGATCGCTAACGCGTAACTGCTGACTCCAAACCATTCTTCTGCAAACGGCGTGAGCAGAACGACGACCAGCAGAGGGACGATGACAATACGCGCCAATGTTAGATAATTTGGTAGATTCACAATTTTAGACGTTTCAAATCAAATGGTTTCGTTCTGCCTCAAGTTTAGTTTTGGATTATAAAATGTGTCAAGAAAAAAGTGATTTTTTGTAATGTGGATTTATAGTTCAAAAAGGCGGCAAGCAAAACTTAACGCCTTTTTTATAAAATACTGTAAATTATGGTCTATGGCTGCATAAAACCGAGATTTGTATTTGGAAAATTTGCAAGATTGGGGAAAACAGTCATCATTTCAGCTTCCGGCAAACCGTACCAACGCGCCAAAGTTGCGGCGTATTGTTCGACGGAAGTTGTTGGAATCCATCGTCCGCGCGCATTTGCGCCGCTGTCGGCATCGTCAGGACCGTTCATCGTCAAAGTTGGATAAGGTGTTCCATTCGATGTCGGTGTCCCGTAGAAATTGCCGCCCAAAACCGCGCCGCCGATGACAAACAGATGATTTCCCCAGGCGTGATCACTTCCTGCATTGGCACCCGAACCCGCCGGATTAAATGTGCGCGAAAAATCAGACATCGTGAAAGTCGTTACCTGATTCTGCATTCCCTGAGCCGTCATTTCGTCATAGAATGAGCGCACTGCCTGGCTGAATTGCGAAAGCAGAGTGCCTTGTCCGAGAATCTGTCCGTTGTGCGTGTCGAAACTGCCGATTTGAACATAGAAAATTTGGCGGTTAACGCTCAGATCAGTTCGTTTCTTGATTAAACGGGCGACTTGTTTGAATTGGTTGCCGATGTTTGAGTTCGGAAAAGCAACCGTCACTTCCTGAGGAGTTGATAATGCCTGATTGGCTTTGATCGCCTGGTCGGTAATGTTGCTCGCGGCGGCAACATAATTAGAATTTAAATCCTGCATTCTAAGCTGATTAAATGCCGCCAGCCGCGCCTGTGAAGCCGCCGTCGTGTTATAGCCCTGCGGATTTAACACGTCTTTCAGAAGAGTTGCGGCATTATTAATCGCTAAAGGCAGTGTTGATTGTCCGGCAGTGAAGAGCTGCGCGCCGTTGATCGAGGTAATCATCGGAACCAAACCACCCGGATTGTCTGCTGATGTGCGGCGGTCGGAGATTCTGCCACCCCAGCCGGTGAATGATTGCTGGTCAGAACGTCCCGCCTGGTATTGGTTAACCTGGTCAGAATGCGAAAAAAGCTGGAACGGCTTTTGGACCGAGTTGCTTTGGTATTGCGCGCGCGTCATCGGTCGGACGAGCGTGCCGGTGTTAGTCACAATCGCCATCTTGTTTTGCGCCCAAAGTTCGTGAATTCCGTTGTTGATTCCGCCGGTGACCACGCCCAGTGCCGGGTTCAAACCGTAACTCAAATTGTTCATAGACGGCACGGATATGGGTAGCAGAGAGTTTTGCGCAAGCGCTAAACCTGCCACGCTTCGCGCACTAAAATATGTCGAATAATTGCTTAAACTAGCGTCGCTGT
>JACCRD010000021.1 GCA_013813755.1 Acidobacteriota bacterium
AACAAGAAAAGGGCATCTGTAAAAGATGCCCTATCTTATTGAAATAAATGGTGATCCGAGAAGGACTCGAACCTTCGACCCAATGGTTAAAAGCCATTTGCTCTACCGACTGAGCTATCGGACCACACTTGCGGGAGGAGTTTTTACTTCCGACCGAATCTATGATTTTACATACCGTGAAAGGAGTTGGCAAGTTAGATATCAAGAAAATTTCTGCGCCGCTTAACTTTTGAACCAACTTTCCATTACCGAATCCGGCAGAATGATCGTTTGGTCGCGTTCGGGTCCGGTAGAGATTAAACCAATTTCGACACCGATTGAGCCGGACAGAAATTCGACATACTCGCGTGCTTTGGCGGGTAAATCTTCAAGTTTTGTAATGCCGACGGTTTCCGATTTCCAGCCTTCCAGAGTTGCGTAAATCGGCTCGATTGCTATTAAATCCTGCGCGACCGCCGGAAAAGTATCGACCCGCTCTCCGTTAATTTGATAACCGACGCAAACTTTTATTTCGTCCAGAGCGTCAAGCACGTCAAGTTTTGTCAAAGCAATCGAATCAAACCCATTGAGTTCGGCAGCGTAGCGCGTGGCGACGGCATCGAACCAACCGCAACGGCGCGGGCGTTTGGTGACCGAGCCGTATTCATTGCCGCGCTGGCGAATCAAATTTGCCATATCTTCTTCTCTTTCAAGCATTTCGGTCGGAAAAGGTCCTTCGCCGACGCGCGTTGCGTAAGTTCTGACAATTCCCAGAACGCCCGAGATGTGATGCGGCGGAATTCCCGCGCCGACCGATGCGCCGCCCGCCGTCGGGTTTGACGAAGTAACATACGGATAAGTTCCGTGGTCAACGTCGAGAAGTGTCGCCTGCGCGCCTTCGAGCAGAATCTTTTTGTTTTGCTTTTTTGCTTCGGCTAAAAAGTGCGATGTTTCGGACACAAACGGACGCAGCCTTTCGACCAGCGGCGCAATTTCGCTAAAAATTTCATCAGCCCGTAGTGGTGGCTGCCCGTACAGAACAATTATCCGATTTGCTTCTTCTAAATTTCGCTCGATTCGTAACTTCAAGACTTCCGGCGAAAGCGCATCCGCCACGCGTATGCCGCGCCGTCCCGCTTTGTCTTCGTAAGCGGGACCGATACCTCTTAAAGTCGTACCGATTTTTTCATTGCCCAGACGCTCTTCCGATGTATGGTCAAGCGCGCGGTGATACGGCATAATCAGATGCGCCCGGCTCGAAACCTTCAGACGTTCGGGCGTAATCGAAATTCCCTTTTCGCGAATCTGGTCAATTTCTTCAAAAAACGCTTTCGGGTCAATGACCATTCCGTTGCTGAGCACGCACGTTGTGTCTTCGTGAATAATTCCCGACGGAAGCAAGCGCAGCACAAACGCTTTTTCACCGACATAAACCGAATGTCCGGCGTTATGTCCGCCCTGATAACGCGCCACAATATCAAAGCTGTCAGCTAATAGATCAACAATTTTTCCTTTTCCTTCGTCGCCCCATTGCGCGCCGATAATTACAATAATCATAGTAGTTAGCAGTCAGCAGTTATCAGTTATCAATATCAATCAGCAATACGAAGCAGAAGTATTTTTCTGCTCAACCACCGATTACCGATTACCGCTCACTGCTTACTAAAAAAGTTTTTATTCTCGTTCCTTCTTCCGCTTCGACATCCAGCAAAAGCTCTATATTTTTCAAATTGAAGGGCGGCTTGTCTAAAACCACTGCCGAATCATATTGCAGACGCACCGTCGGACCGTGCGGAATATCGAGATTTGGTTTTAGTTTTGCTGCCGGATTCGGGTAATGTTCGGTAACAATCAGATATTTATATTTGTTCGCATTTTCCAAAACCCTGGAAATCTCCGCGTTTGAAAGATGCTGTAAAACCTGCCGAATCAAACATAAATCACCGTCGGGTAAATCATCCTCGACAATATTGACGCACCGAAACTCGACCATTTCGCTTTTGTGTTGTTCGTTAAGATGTTTAATGAGAGAGAATACAACATCGCAACCCGTGTAATGAAAATTATCGGAAACAATTTTTGACGCGACGCGAAAATCGCCGCAGCCTAAATCAACGACTCTTTCGATTTTATTAGCTGCGATAAATCTCTGGACAGTTGCCGCGTATTCCGCCGCAAATTTTTCCGTCGAGCCGTCACCTGAATAAAATTCGCCTTTTTCGCCGCCCCAGACGTTTTTTTCGTAAATCTCGCCGAATGTTTCCGCGACTGTTTTGTCGGCGAATTTCTCCTGCTCATGAACCGCTATTTTTCGATTGCGCCACTGCAAAATTGACGGCGGAATTAATTTTTTAATTGTGTTTTTTAACATTCGGAAATAGTGGTAAACGGAAAGTGATATTTTACTTCTTAACCCCTTTCGATTCACCACTTACCACTTTTATTTTTTTGTCATTTGATAAAGCGCAACATATTTTCGCGCGGCGTTTTCCCACGAATTATCCACATTCATCGCGTTCCACTGGATTTGCCGCCACGTCTCAGGCTCGGCGTAGGCAAACGATGCTTCGTAAATTTTTTCGAGAAATTTATTGGCTTGGAATTCGCTAAATTTGAAGCCGTTTCCGGTGCCGTTCACGCTGTCGAAATTTTCTACCGTATCGTCTAAACCGCCGACGGCGCGAACAATTGGAATCGTACCATAACGCAGAGAATACATTTGGTTTAAGCCGCACGGCTCAAAACGCGAAGGCATCAGAAACATATCTGCGCCGGCTTCGATTTTGTGCGCCAGAGATTCGTTATAACCTTTATAAATGCCGACTTGCGCGGGCGCGTGATTTCTCAGGCGTTGCAGAAAATCCTCGTGTTGGCTCGCGCCCGAACCGAGCGCGATAAAACACGCGCCGCTCGCCAGAATATCGCCTGCCACCTGCTCGATCAGTTCAAAACCCTTCTGCGACGTGAGCCGCGTGATGCTGGCAAAAATAGGTCGATCCAAGTTTTCCGGAAGAAAGAATGTGCGCAAAAGCTGGCGTTTGCATTCGCTTTTGCCTTCCAGATTCGAGGCGTTAAAATGCGCCGGGAGTTCCGCGTCAGTTTCCGGATTCCACACGTCATAATCGACGCCGTTGGTAATTCCGATAAACTTTTCGCTGCGCTGCCTGAGCAGCCAATCTAAACCATAACCGTTTTCCGCAGTTTGAGTTTCATAACTGTAACGCCTTGAAACAGTTGAAAGCATATCGGAGACGGCGAGTCCCGCTTTGAGAGCCGACGCCGCGCCGTCAAATTGAAATGCGTTGCGCTCGAACTCGCTGCCGAAACCGAGTTTCCAGAGCTCTTCCGTACCGAAAGCGCCTTGATACG
>JACCRD010000045.1 GCA_013813755.1 Acidobacteriota bacterium
ATAAAATGAACACCGCAAAAAACGATAAATTCGGCGTCTTTACGCTGCGCCGCCATCACCGAAAGCTGATACGAATCGCCCGTTATATCAGCGTGCCTGATTACGTCGTCGCGCTGGTAATGATGACCCAAAATGACGACGCGCGAACCAAGTTTTTGGTGCGCAAGCTCAATGCGCTCCGCAATGTGCGCGTCCGACAGCTTCAAATAATTCTCAAGCAAAAAGCTATTTTGTACGTCTTCTTCGCCAACCTTTTCCTTTTCCAAAACCGTTTCCATTTTCCTCGTCTCCTGTCCGATTAGTAAGATGCAAATCGAATGGTTTTCGCAAACAAAAATCATTACACTTCGAGAAATTTTTCGCAAGCCAAATCAGATTTTCACACTTCGCTGTCGAAAGCTTGAATTATTTACGCGAAACAATAGAATGTCCAGGAAAAGCAGCCAGCCACTTGTAAAGTTTTACAGAGCGCGGCATTATTAAATTTATTGCTTTGCTTAATGAAAATAAGGGGAAATTAAAAATGAACGAAAACAAATCGACAGAAACAAATGAAACAGCGGAGAGCCTCGAGCTTTTGAAAAAATTAAAAACACAAGTTTTTGAATCAAGCGACGAAAAACTCGCACTGGCGTTGGGCAGACCGGTCAGCGAACTGGAAGCGTGGTTCAGCGGCGCGGAACAAATCGACGAAGACGCGCAGGAGAAAATTCACGGTTTAGCATTAATGCGTCTGAATTCAGAAAACAAAACCAACCAGTAAATGACCAATTACAAAACATTTAAAGCGTTGTTCAGATAAAGTTCGAACAACGCTTTTTTAACTTTCATTAACTTTCAAGACAGCTAAAAACGCTTCCTGCGGAATCTCGACGCGCCCGACTTTTTTCATCCGCTTTTTGCCTTCTTTTTGTTTTTCGAGCAGTTTGCGCTTGCGAGAAATGTCGCCGCCGTAGCATTTGGCAATGACGTTTTTGCCCATTGCTTTGACGGTTTCGCGGGCGATGACTTTGCTGCCGATGGCGGCTTGAATCGGGACTTCAAACATCTGGCGCGGAATCAGTTCCTTCATTTTTGAGGCGATTAATTTGCCTTTCGCTTCAGCGGTATTACGATGCAGAACGAGCGAAAGCGCGTCAACCGGCTCGCCCGAAACAAGCACGTCGAGTTTGACGAGATTGCTTTCTCTATAACCCGAAAGATGATAATCGAGCGAAGCGTAACCTTTGGAAACTGATTTCAAACGGTCGTAAAAATCAAGCACGATTTCATTGAGCGGAACTTCATAGACAAGTATCACGCGGGTGTCGGAAACGTATTCAAACTTTTTCTGCACGCCGCGCTTTTCTTCAAGCAACGGCAGAATTCCGCCTAAAAACGCGTCGTTGGTTAAAATAGTCGCTTCAATAAACGGCTCCTCGATTTTTGTTATTCTGCCCGTGTCCGGCATTTTCGACGGCGAATCGATTTCAGAAGTTGCGCCGTCCGTCGTTGTCACGCGGTAACGCACGCCCGGTGCGGTCGTGATCAAGTCGAGATTAAATTCGCGCTCCAGGCGTTCCTGCACGATTTCCATATGCAGAAGCCCAAGAAATCCGCAGCGAAAACCGAAACCGAGAGCCGTCGAGCTTTCCGGTTCATAGAAAAACGAAGCGTCGTTGAGGCGAAGTTTGTCCATCGCGTCGCGCAATTCTTCATATTGAGCGTTGTCGGTCGGATAGAGTCCTGCGAAAACCATCGGTTTTATTTCCTGAAAACCCGGAAAAGGCGTATCGACGGGACGCGCGGCTTCGGTAATCGTATCGCCGATTTGGACATCGGCGACAGTTTTGATCGAAGCGGTTAAAAACCCCACTTCGCCGACGCTCAGAGTATCGATCGGGGTCGGGCGCGGGCGGTTGACGCCCAGAGTTTCAACCAGATATTCACGTCCGGTATTGAAAAATTTTATTTTCGTTCCTTTTTTTATCGTGCCTTCAATAATTCTGAAAAGCACAATTACACCGCGGTAGCTGTCATACCAGGAATCAAAAATCAGAGCCTTCAGCGGCGCGTTTTTATCGCCTTTCGGCGCGGGAATTTTTTGGACGACCGCTTCCAGGACTTCTTCAATGCCGATTCCAGTTTTTGCCGAAGTCAAAACCGCGTCGGATGTGTCAAGCCCGATAATATTTTCAATCTGCTCTTTGATTCGTTCAGGTTCAGCGGACGGCAAATCGATTTTGTTGAGAACGGGAATCAATTCCAGATCGTTTTCCAGCGCAAGGTAAGTATTGGCTAAAGTCTGCGCTTCCACGCCCTGAGACGCATCAACGACGAGTAGCGCGCCTTCGCACGCCGACAAAGAACGCGAAACCTCATAGGAAAAATCGACGTGACCGGGCGTATCAATTAAGTTTAAAACATAATTGTTTCCGTTTTTTGCTTTATAATCGAGACGGACGGCGTGAGATTTTATGGTAATTCCGCGCTCGCGTTCCAGATCCATATCGTCGAGCACCTGAGCTTCCATATCGCGGTCGCTGACCGCGCCGGTAATTTGCAGAATCCGATCCGCCAAAGTTGATTTACCGTGATCAATATGCGCGATAATTGAAAAATTTCTGATAAAGTCCGAGTTCATAGCTGCTTATTTCGTTCCAAATAAAATAACTGTTTAAGAATAAATAATAACAATATCAAACATCAAAGAAATTCGCACTTTTAAAAAATTAATGAAATTCTCAAAAATAGGTTGATTTATTTGCATCTACTCTGTTAAATTTAGCGAATAGATTTATTGCACAGTTATTTATCACTTGAACATTACACACTTGAACATACACATTGAACGTTATTATCATTCGGCTCTGACCGAAAATATAGCCGTATTCAAATTTGTTCAACTTAATCTTAGGAGGATTATTATGAGGGAGAGATTTACTCGACATAGCTTTATCGCTGTGCCTTTTCTGTTAGCCTTGTTCTTTTTTACAGGACTAATAAATGCTTA
>JACCRD010000046.1 GCA_013813755.1 Acidobacteriota bacterium
TTCATAAACAGACGCGCAGAAGGTCCGGCGCCCAAAATCTGATTCATCACCAGCACTGGAAAATAATCAGGGTTGCTGCGGTCAATCGCTAAATTCGCTAAAACGATATTTGATTGAATCGAACCGGGACGGTCAACCACCGTCAGAGTCGTCGCCGTGCGAACAGGCGGCGTGGAAAATTTCATCTCTTCCATCGTTCCCTTCTGCCAACTGCCGAAGTTTTCCTTAACTTCCTTCAGTAAATTCTCACGATTGACATCGCCGACGACAATTAAAGTCGCGTTATTCGGCGTAAACATCTTAGCGTGAAACGCCGATAATTTTTCGCGCGAGAGCTTTTCGACCTCAATAGCGTTTGGCGAAACGATGCTGTACGGATGTGTACCGTAGAGGGTTTTGGCGATTTGCTCATCCGCCAGAAATGCCGGCTGAGAACGCTGATATTTCAAATTTTCAATCGTGTTTTTCTTATACAAACCAAGTTCGCTTTCGGGAAAAACCGGATTCAAAACCATATCCGACATCAAACGCAGAACGTCCGAACCGTATAAAGACAACGCCGAAGCCGAAACGATCGTATTGTCTTCACTGGCGCTTGCCGCGACGCTCGCGCCGAGGCGTTCGATTTCTTCGGCAAGCTGCTTACTCGGGCGGGTTTTGGTGCCTTCGTTGAGCATCGCCGTCAGAGCCGAAGTTAAACCGACTGAATCTTTCGGGTCGTAAATTGTGCCGGTCTTAAACGCCAGGCGATAGCTGACGAGCGGCAGACGTTTATCTTCAAAAACGACAACCTTCAAGCCATTCGGCAGAACGGTTTCAAAAGGCTTCGGAATATCAAATTGTTTTGGCGCGAGCGATGCCGGCGCAGTTTTGCGAAAATCTTCTTTCATAGTGGTTTGAGCAAATGTGTTAACACCAAACGCCGAAATTAAACCGGCGACAGCTATTATTTTTGATACTTTTTGCATTTTAATCTCCATAAATTTTGTCAGTGTAAAAAGCCAGGAGAGGCTTGAGAGTTTGGAGCGTGTAGAGAGCCTTAGAAATTTAGAGTTAAACTTATTTCCTAATCAACTCTTTCACTTTCCAGACTCTCCGGACTTTCTAAACTAATTCAAGCGCGTTTGGTTAATTTACTTTTGTCGCGGCTTCTTTACTGGTCGTTGTTCCCTTTCCAGCCGGAACGATGTCGAGCAACACGCGGTTATCGGTATTCAGATATTTGTTGACCGCATCTTTAATTTGCGCGGGTGTGATTTTTAAAAGTTCGTCGAGTTCAGAATTTACAAGCGTCGGGTCATTGTCGTAAAGCGTAAATTCCGCAATGGCTTGAGCGCGTGAGAGCGAAGATTGGCGGGCGCGAACTTCGTCGTTGATCAGCCCGTTGTGCAGTTTCTGCATTTCTTCAGCGGTTGGACCATTCGTCGCCATATCCTTGATTTCGTTCATAATCGTTTCGCGTATTTTGCTCAAATCCTTGCCTGGCTTCGGAATCGCAAAAATCAGAAAACCCGATGGACCACGGCGCTCATCCGCAAAACTCACTAATTGCAAAACTGATTCTTCGCCTTTGACGAGTTTCTGGTAAAGACGTGAACTTTCACCCTGGCTTATTAATTTACTGGCAAGCGAAAGAGCGTCAAAATCTGGAGTTCGTCGCGGTGGAACTTTCCACGCCACGACAAACGCCGGGAACGGCGCGAGTTTGTCTTCAAATTGTTTATATTTGGTGACAATTTCCTTTGGTTCGCCGACATCGAGCATGGGCGGTTTCGGTTGCTTTGGAATGGTCGCAAAATATTTTTTGACAAGTTCCTTCGCCTCCTTCGGCTCGAACGCGCCGGAGATAACCAGCACGGCATTGTTCGGCGCGTAATAAATGCGAAAAAATTCTTTGACATCTTCAACCGTCGCCGCGTTCAAATCGTCCATCGAGCCGATCACCGAATGGGCGTTGGCAAAGTTTTTGTAAACCATCGGCATCAGTTGTTCAAACACCTGACCGAACGGCTGATTTTCGCTCAGACGCTTTTCTTCCTGAACGGCATTGCGCTGGTTGTCGAGATTTTCTTTGGTCACGGCAAGCGAACGCATTCGATCTGATTCGAGCCACAATCCTAGCGGCAATTGGTTGGCGGGTAAAGCCTCAAAATAATTTGTTCGTTCTGTACTTGTCGTGCCGTTCATCGAACCGCCGGCATTTGATACAAACTGAAAATGCTCGGCTTTTTTGACGTTTTCCGAACCCTGAAACATCATATGTTCAAAAAGATGCGCGAAACCGGTGCGCCCCTCGCGCTCGTTCCGCGAACCGACATCGTAGTAAACCGCCACCGTCACGACCGGCACGGAATTATCCTGATTTAAAACAACGCGCAAACCGTTGTCGAGCGCGTATTGCTCAAGTTTGAGCGGCTGCAATTTAAATGTTGTTGACATTTTATTTTCCTTGGAAACATTAGATTTTTGGGCAAATGAGTCGGTGACGGGAGACATCGAAATTAATCCGCACACGGCAACTGACAGAATTTTACTTTTCATTTTTACCTTTAATTTTCGAAATGGAATAAAATATGTTAATCAATTTACGCACCGAAACGCAAAGAGGTTTCAAAAGTCCATCCCGTTTAGCATCAAGAAAAAAACCGCTGAGTCGAATACTCAGCGGTTATAAAACAGGAGGAATCAGAAAGACTTAAAGTTTGCCTAAAAAATTCTTTACAAAGGCTTTACTCTTCGCCTATT
>JACCRD010000057.1 GCA_013813755.1 Acidobacteriota bacterium
AATACGAGCGTTTCCGCGAACAGATGAACGAACGCGAAACGGGCGACGACGAAGCGATGGTGATGGACGAAGATTACATTCGCGCTTTGAGTTACGGAATGCCGCCCGCCGCCGGAATCGGCATCGGGATTGATAGATTGGTGATGCTCCTGACGAATCGGCATTCAATCCGCGACGTGATTCTTTTCCCGCATATGCGACCGGAAAAGCGTGAACAGGAAGAAAAAGAACCGGAAACGTCGCCCGTTAATCCGAGTTAAAAAGGGATTGAGAGACAAATTCAAGAGGCGTTTCGTCAATTATCAAAAGGTATGAAATTTGCCGGAATCGTCTATTATATTGCGGGAATTTACGGCATCATCGCGCTGTTGCCGCTGTATTTTCTCGAAGCGAAAACCGGACGCGATTATCCTCCCGCCATTACGCATCCCGAATATTATTACGGTTTCGTTGGCATCGCACTCGTGTTTCAATTCGTATTTTTGATTATTGCCCGCAATCCGGCGAAGTATCGCGCTTTGATGCCGGTTTCGGTGTTGGAAAAATTGAGTTTCGTCGTTCCGACTGTGATTTTATATTTCCAAAATCGGCTGCCGCTGCCGTTGTTCATTGCGGGCTTAATTGATTTGATTTTCGGCTTGCTGTTCATCGCGGCATTTTTGAAAACCAAAGCGGAAAATTAAATTAATAAATGAGACAATAAAGTTAAATTCAATTTCAAGGAGTTATAAAAATGGCACAGGACAAAAACGATACTTTTAGAACGGACGGAAAAGACACGACCGAAACGGGCAGCGATATTCCGGGCGGCGACGGAACGATTTCCGACGAAGATATGCACGCTATTTCCGGCGGGAAAAAAGGCGCAAAAACAGGTCAGGATCATTCGACCGAAAACCGCGAAGATATGATGCCGACGAGCGGTGTCGGCGCGATTCAAGACAGCAGCGACACGACTTCCGACATCGCGCATATCGAGGGCGAAAACGAATAAATATGGAATTTAAAGATACCGAATCGCAACTCGAAGGCATTGAAAAAATTTTCGACGACGCAAAACGTGAAGACGGTTGGAACTTGAACGAAGAAATGCTTTACAGTTTTTACTTCGTGGATGAAGACGTCGACAAACTCGAAAGGCTCGGCTTGAAACTCGAAGAAGACGAATACGATTTTGTTGACGTTTTTGAACTCGGCGACGAGGAAACCGACGAATCAACCGGCGAATATCTGCTGCACATTGATAAAGTCGAGATTCACACGCCCGAATCTCTGGCAAAACGCAATGTCGAATTTGCCAAACTTGCCGAAGAGTACGAAATCAAAACTTACGACGGCTGGGAATTTGGTGAAGTCGGCGATTATGATGATGAAGAAGGCGAAGAAGAAGAATCAAGAACGCAGCGAACGTAATGTAGGGGCAGGTCTTGTGCCTGCCCAATGAGCGCGAGCGAATGTTGAAAGATTAAATTTCATTCAAGTTTAATTTTAATCAAATTGATTAGCGACCACACGGGTCGCTTTGGGCAGGCACAAGACCTGCCCTACAATTTTGCGGCGTTGTCTTTCAAAATAAATGAAGACGATTCTCTACACAGTTTTCGCACTCGTCGCTTTTGCTTTGAATTCGATTCTGTGTCGGCTCGCGCTCGGTGCGGAGGCGATTGATGCAGCGAGTTTTACTTTGATTCGTTTGATTTCGGGGGCGGTTACGCTTGTTGTAATCAGTTTATTTTTTAGTAAAAAAGAATCAAACGAGCGGCGCGGAAATTGGTTTTCCGCATTTTTTCTTTTTGCTTATGCCGTCTGTTTTTCGTTTGCGTATATCAATCTGACAACCGGAACGGGCGCGCTGATTTTGTTCGGCTCGGTGCAGGCGACGATGATTTGCGCCGCGCTTTTCAAAGGCGAAAGACCGAAAATTTTAGAATGGCTCGGTTTGATGTTCGCGCTGGGCGGTTTGATTTATCTGGTATTTCCGGGTTTAAGCTCGCCGCCGCTGTTGAGTTCCGCGCTGATGGCGGTTGCGGGAATTGCCTGGGGTTTTTAAACGCTGCGCGGCAAAGGAAGCGCGAATCCTTTAGCCGACACGAC
>JACCRD010000086.1 GCA_013813755.1 Acidobacteriota bacterium
GGGTTTTTTGACCAGTCTTCAAACGATTTTTCGAGGTGAAACTGCACGGTGTAGATGAGTTGATCGGCGGTGCGTCTGACCATCATTTGGTTTTTACACAAATAGGCGGTTGCCAGTTTTTTGAAACCTTCGGGAATGCCTTCAACTTGCAGTCCGTGATTTTGCCAGACGCGCAAAATGTCGTCTTCCAAAGTATAATCCTGCCAAACGCGGCTTTCTTTGCTTTCGACATCGGCTGCTACGCCTGCAAAAATGGGGTCTGTTTTGTCGACAATTTTGACAAAGCGATACTGATATTCATTGACTCGATTAACGCGTTTCTCTCCCGGTTCGAAGTTGTCAAGCGTTTTGAGCGGAGCGCCGAAAGACATTCCAATTAGTTGATGAGCGCCGCAAATGCCGAGAACGGGAATTTTTGTTTGCTTGATAAACTTTTCAAATTTTTTCAAGTGTTCCGGGTTGTAATAATCAAAATCCGACAAAGTTCCGCTCATCACAATCGCATCCGGGTTAAAGCTTTTTGCCGCTTCGCCAATTTCCGAAAGATGAACCGTCAGAGTTTTCGGCTGACGAACAAGCCGCAAAACATTTTGCGCGATATTGTTGCAAGCCATCGCCGAAATCTTATTTTCAAAACGCACTTTGCTTTCCGTTGTACCATTCCAGTCAATGTATGCCAGATCAGATAAATCCGATTCGTAACGCAGAAGATTGTTGACGATTAAAACTTTGGCGTACGGAATCTTTTTCTCGATCGGCTCGTAACGGCAAAACGGACGATTATTATACGGAAAAGGAAGCGCCTGTTCCTTAGTTTTTGATTTGGCTGTAGCAATTGGTGCGTCTAACATAGCTTTTAGATTACATTAATATTTTTGAAAGTTGTAACAAAAATGCAAAAAACAAAGAAAAACCTTAAGTTGTTCTTTGTTTCGTACTTTGTTTGAATTCGGGCATCAGGGAGCCAGCCCCGATTTTATCTATTTCCTGCCGAATTTCCCTGATTAAACTTGAACGCATCCGTCCGCGCACGGACGATGTTTTCTCTTCGATCATTTTGTCAAAGAAAAGCAAGGTTCTGTGCCAGGACGATTCAAGCTCGTCGGCAAGCGTCGAAATTTTTGTAATATCATACGGCACCGCGACATTTGAGCAGCCGAGACGCGCGAAAATCTGTAGATATCTGGCGGTTGATAAATCAGGACACGAAAATCGGTTATTTCCGACTTTTAGCTCAACGCCGAGCAAAGTATGTTGGATAATGACGCGATTTTCCCGTTCGGTAATTTCAAGCCGGTGAGCGCGTGTTCTCTGCGTCCGCACCTTATTTTGGTAAATATTTGGAATCCATTCTTCACCCAAGTTTTCTCGAATTTCCGCCGCAATTTCCATAACAAAAAATCATAAATCCTTTTTACAGAATAACACAGGTCAAAAATTGTCGATAATTTCAACTCTGACTGACACCGAAACTTTTCATCAAACAATTATTGTGAACCGATTAGATTAGGGGGAGATTGCGCGAATCTTTGAAGGATGTTTTCGCTGAAAATGCCGAAATATAACACGCCAATTACGGTTACAATCAAAACAGCGGCTAAGGCAGTCGGAATTTTCGGCGCAAACCATTCGGTTGAACGCTCGCGGAAGAACATTACGACAATAAAACGCAGATAAAAATATGCTGAAATTGCCGTGTTGATGACGGCGACGATGACGAGACCGGTCAGCAGAGGATTTCCGGCTTCAAGCGCGGGACGAAATACTAAAACTTTACCCATAAATCCGGCGGTCAGGGGCAGACCCAAAAGGCTTAACATAAACAGCGCGAGCGAAAAAGCTAGCACGGGAGCGCGAAAACCGATGCCATTATAATCTTCAAATTCGCATCGACGGTCATTTTTTTGGGCAATCAAAGTCACAACTGCAAATGCGCCGAGGTTTGTGACGGCGTAAGTCAGCATATAAAACGCCACTGCCGCAATCGCTTCGTCGCGTTTATCAGCAGTTGTCGCCATTCCCGCTCCAATAAAACCAACGAGCGCGTAACCGGCGTGAGAAATTGACGAATAGGCGAGCATTCGCTTGACGTTGTTTTGCACAATCGCCACGATGTTGCCAACCGTCATCGTCAACATCGCCATTACGGTCAAAGCAGTAATCCAGGTTTCGTGAAGTATGGCTGAAGACTCAACGCCAGCAATCAGAGGAAATCCGAGAACAAAAACCCGCAGAAATGAAGCGAAACCCGCCGTCTTGACGCCTGCCGCCATAAAAGCTGTAATTGGCGTCGGCGCGCCTTCGTAAACGTCGGGCGTCCAGATGTGAAACGGAACTGTCGCCACTTTGAATCCAAAACCAATTATGAGCAGCGCCGCGCCGATCAGAAGAAGCGCGGGAAAATTCGGGTCGGCTGTTTTCGCAGCGATTTCAGTAATGTTTGTCGAAGCCGTCGCGCCGTAAATCAAAGCCATTCCGTAGAGCAGAAAAGCGGAAGCGAACGAACCTAAAATAAAATACTTCATCGCCGATTCGTTCGAGCGCAAATCGGTTCTTCTCAAACCCGCCATTACATATGTGGCGATTGACATTGTTTCGAGTCCTAAAAAGATAACGACCAAATCGTTGCCCGAAGCCATCAGAAGCATTCCGACTGTCGCAAACATTAGAAGTGAATGATATTCGCCGATCGGAATATTTTCGCGTTCCGTCCAAACAGTTGAAATTAAAATGGTCATTGCCGAAGCGAAAAGCATTACAAACGAAAAACTAAGACGCAGATTGTCGTGCGCAATCATTCCGTTCCAAGCCGTATTCGCGTTCATATCGCCGAGCCACATCGTGCCCAAAGCAATTGCGGCAAACACAAGCCCGATGAGCGAAATAATACCTGTGACGACACGTTGTTTCGGAAAAAAACTGTCATACAACATTACGATTGTTCCGGCAACAGCAACAATTATTTCAGGCAAAATTATCGAAATATTCGTGTTCGGATTAGCTAATTCTATTAAAAACATATATTTGAAATCAAACGGGCTTTTTCCATTAAAACTTATCTGCCACCTTCTAGATTTATCTTTTAATGTTTATTTGGTCTGCGGGTGAGAGAGCTTTTTGTGCATGTTCAATTGTCCAATCTGTTTGTGGCGCAACTCTTTCCTGAACAGCTAACACGCTTTCTTTCGAGCGATTTAAGAATGGTTTCGGATAAACGCCCATAAAAACGATTAAAAACAGAAGCGGAGCAATCAAGCCGATTTCGCGCCAATTCAAATCAGTTAAAGTTTTGTTTTTCAGATTGGTAATTTTGCCAAAGAAAACTCGTTGCACCATCCAC
>JACCRD010000089.1 GCA_013813755.1 Acidobacteriota bacterium
TATGAGTTTTATCGGTGGTTAATTTTCTTTTCATCGAAGGCTTACCGATCGATTTTTTTAATCCGCGCAGCATCATTTTTTTATATATGTTTCCCAGAGCTCAATCATTTTCAGGAACGATTTTTTATGGCGAACGAAGCCTGGCTTAATGGGAGACTCCCTGAATTCTCGCCGCTCGTGATGCCCGCCGCGCATGCGCTTGTGCAGGCGATTGCGGATTTAGAAAAATTTGTGCGGCATTTGAGTGTCGAAGAATTATCAAAACGTCCGAACAATTCTTCATCGATTGCCTTTCATCTGCGGCATATCGCGGGAAGCATCGACCGGCTTCTGACTTATTCGCGTGGTGAAGAATTAAGCGCTTTACAATTTGAAATGCTAAAAGCGGAAAACAATTATAATTTGGATTTGAATACGGACGAATTGGTGCAGAAAGCAATCGATAAAATTTATAATGCGCTTGATGCACTGAAAAACGTCGCGCCTGAAAGTTTGTTTGAGACTCGTTTTGTCGGACGCGGAAAATTGTCGACTAATGTTTTCGGTTTGCTTTTTCACATTGCCGAACACACGGCGCGGCACGTCGGGCAGGTTGCAACGCTTGCCGGGATTGTACAAAAAAGCGGAAACAAACTGAATCTGTAACGGCGCATCAAATAATCTGAATTTCAATGTAATTTTTTAGAGTAAAATAAATATGGAAAATAAAAATATAGAGACGGCGACGCTGGCGGCAGGTTGCTTTTGGTGCGTCGAAGCGGTTTTCGATGATTTAAAAGGCGTTGAATCGGTTGAATCAGGCTATTCGGGCGGACACACAGAAAACCCGACTTACAGAGAAGTCTGTTCGGAAACGACCGGACACGCCGAAGTTGTGCAGATAAAATTTAATCCGAATGAAATTTCGTTCAAAGAAGTTTTGCAAGTATTTTTCACCGTTCACGACCCGACAACATTAAATCGTCAGGGCAATGACATTGGTTCATCATACCGTTCGGCGATTTTTTATAATTCGGACGAGCAGAAAAAAACTGCCGAAGAAGTTATCAAAGAAGTTGAAGCGGAAGCCATTTACAGCGACCCGATTGTCACGGAAGTGACCGCATTTGACAAATTTTACATCGCCGAGGGTTATCACCAGGAGTATTTCACAAATAATCCGAACCAACCATACTGCGCGGCAGTTGTTGCACCGAAAGTGGCAAAGTTCCGTCAGAAATTTGTCAGTCGGTTAAAAAAATCAAGCTGAAAAGAAAAAAGTTAAAAAGCTGCCTCATACGCTTTTGGCAGCTTTTTAACTTTTTAATCATATTTGCTTCTTATTAAAACAAACGTCGAATAAAGAAAATTATTTTATTCAGGATTGTTTTGTTGGCTAAGTTTTTCCGCCGTTTCTCTTTCTTTTCCCCAGATATGATCATTTACTCCGGTGACGCCCGCTTGTTTGGCGCAATTGGCACAACAGAAAAAATTCTCTTTCGCCTCGACGCCGTGACCGATAATTTTACAGCCGCAATGAGCGCAGACGGGCGCAAGTCGGTGAATCGCGCATTCAAAACAATCAAAAACGTGACGGTTTCCCGCCGTCACGACTTCAAAAGATAAATAATAATCATTACCGCAAACTTCACACTGAGCCATTTTTCAAAACTCCTTACTTCATTTTACTCTGCAAATCTTTGATCATTGTCAGATGCATCTGCAGCGTCGGTAAAGTTTTGGCGGCGAAAGCTTTAGCGTCAGTATCCGTTCCGTTTTTCGACTGTGCTTCAAATAAACTAACATCTTTTTCGTGATCTTTGACCATTGCGTCAACATATTCCTTATCAAATTCTTCGCTCGAAACCTTAGCCATATCCGTTGCCATCGAAATTTGTTCAGGTGTTAGAGCGGCGGGCAGCGTGAAGTTTTTCTTGACGGCTAAAGCTTTTAATTCATTGCTCGCTTTTGTATGATCAGCAATCATTTTCTGCGCAAAACTCTTAACTTCTTTATTCGTCGCTTTGTTGAGTGCCAACTTGCTCAGTTCAATTTCTTCCATTCCCCCCTTCGCGGCTTCGGTCATAAAACCTTCCGGCGTGGTTGTGTCGCTCATCGAACTGCTCATATTCATATTCGAATTCGTCATATTGCTGTTTGAATTAACCACAATCGCCGTATTTGAATTAAGCATATTAGCGTTTGACACAGCCGAATTTGTCCTCGAATTTGTAGAATTTGTTGTATTGGTCGCAGTGCCGGGACAACCAGTCAGAGCGAAGATCACCAACGCCAGTGCAGCGTTAGTTAAAAATATTTTTTTCATTGTTTCATTTCTCCTGTTTTCACAAATAAATTTTGCTTTATCGATCAAAATTTTACTCTTTTCAGCAAATCAAAAACCGCTTTGGTGTTCGAAAAACTTACATATTATCAGAAAACTTTATGTGCCGGGTCATATACGCAAAACTGATGCCAGATGTCGCCCGCGCCTGGACTCTATACGGACTTTCAACGATTTATAAATTTTGAATGTTTTAACGATTGAGATTTTGCGTAATTTGTTAAAGAATATATCAAGCAAAAGTTTTCAGGGGAGCGAAAGCTGAGAGTCTGTGAAACGATGAAGCAGGGATAATGAACAAAGAGATAAATTCAGCGTTCATAATTCATCATTTCGCGGTTACCCTAAAACCTGATGCGGATAATACCGACGAAGGGAGAAAAACAATGAGTGAAAATAAAGAGAAACAAGAAAAAACCAGCGACGAAGTGAAACTACCGGCTTCGCGGAAAATTTATGTGGAAACAAACGGCTCGACAGTCAACCATTCAAAGCATAATCTGCGCGTTCCGTTTCGGGAAATTGCTTTAAATCCGTCCAGAAATATGAAGGACGAACTCGAATCAAATGCGCCGGTGCGCGTCTATGACACGAGCGGCGTTTGGACTGACCCGGATTTGCGATGCGAAGTGCGCGAAGGTTTGCCGACATTGAGGCGCGAATGGATTTTGGCGCGTGAAGATGTCGAGGAATATACGGGGCGCGAAATTTTGCCGCAGGACAACGGCTATTTGACGAAAGGCGCCGAAGATGTCGCCAAAATTAAGAAAAGCGGAAAGCTCGAAGAATTTCCGGGCTTGAAACGTGCGCCGCTGAAAGCAAAAGCGGGAAAATGCGTAACGCAAATCCATTACGCGAGACGCGGAATTATCACGCCGGAGATGGAGTACGTCGCCATTCGTGAAAATCTTGGGCGGCAAATCGCATTTGAAACCTTGGCAAACGGACAGCAAACGGAAAGAGATTCGCTTTATCATCAACACGCGGGCGAATCTTTCGGGGCAAGCGTTCCGAAGTTTGTGACGCCGGAATTCGTCCGCGCGGAAGTAGCTCGTGGACGCGCAATTATTCCCTCCAACATCAATCATCCGGAAGCCGAACCGATGGCGATTGGCAGAAATTTTCTGGTCAAGATAAACGCCAATATCGGAAACAGCGCGATTGCGT
>JACCRD010000092.1 GCA_013813755.1 Acidobacteriota bacterium
GTTAATAAGAGTGCTATCAACTTTTCCTGTTTAGTTGTTAATTCATCTTTAGTTGTTAATTCATCAGAAGTTTGCATATCTTTGCATTCCATTGTATTCGATTGTGTTCGATTAAAGGAACTTCTTCATTTTTTATTTTAAGTCCATGATCACAGTTCTCCTAAATTAACTTTGTTGCCGCTCTTTACTACCAGGAAGGCGAAGTTGAAATTGTAAGACATGCTTTGCTTAATAATGGATAGATAAGTTTTCAATGTTTTAACCAGAACCACTGGCGAGAATGAACTCAAACATAAAGTACCCTAAAAAACGACCTTAATTTTCAATTCTTGGTAGGTAAGTAAATTTCAGCAAAACTTTTACCGAGAGTTCAGATATTAATTACCAGAATCTAAAATTTTAGGTATATTTTTTGCAAAATTGAATATCTTTCTCGCTTTTTGTTTAGCAAAGACTTTTCCAAATGTTATGATATTTTCGAGGGCAAAAGTTTTCTGTTTATCAGCATCAAAAGGTAATAAGTTTTTAACCTGTTCAGAAAGAATTGTTACATACAAGAGAATTATATGGCAGAAATAGACGATTACAAAAATAAATTTAGTGAAAGCGGGCGGCGTGTTCTGGAAGTTGCTTTGGACGAATCCAAGAAGCGCGATCAAAATTATATTGCGATTGAACATATCCTGCACGCTTTAGTTAATGAAGAAGCCGAGCTTTTTAACCAGACAATGCACGATTTGGCGGTCGATCCGCGATCGGTTAAATTGCTGATTGAAAAGCGGCTTAATTCCGGCAGACAGCATACCGGCAAAGGCTTCCGGATCGCGCCGGAGACAACCGATTTGTTTAAGCGTTCGATGGACAGAGCGCGTTCGCAGGGTCGGCGCGTGATTGAGGGAAGCGATATTTTTTATGTTTTGTCGAACGATGAGCGCAGTATTCTGAACGACGTGCTGCAAAATTTGGGCGTGCCGTCCGATGAAGTCGCGCAGACCGCCAGAACGCGGATTCGCAAAATTGAGAAGGAAGAAGAGCATATCCGCAAAAAATACGAACTGCCTTCGTATTTGAAACACTTTGGCGTTTCGTTAAATAAATTAGCCAGACAGGACAAAATTCCGCCGACCATCGGACGCGAACAGGAAATTTTGCAGATGATGGAAATCCTTTCGCATCGCGAGCGTTCGAATTCACCGATGCTGGTCGGCGAGCCGGGCGTCGGGAAAACCGCTGTTGTCGAAGGGCTTGCGAGAATGATTGAGCTTGAGCCGGAAAAAGTTCCGGCGCGTCTGAGGGATGCTCATATTGTGCAATTGCAGATGGGCGGCTTGGTTGCCGGAACGATGCTGCGCGGAATGTTTGAAGAACGCATCAAAGGCATTATCGATGAAGTAAAGGAAAAGAGCCACATTATTCTGTTCATCGACGAAGCGCATACAATTATCGGCGCGGGTGCGGCGATGGGAACTTCCAGCGACGCGGGCAATATGTTTAAATCGTCCTTAGCGCGCGGCGAATTAAGAATTATCGGGGCGACCACTCTGACCGAGTACAAAGAATATATCGGTGAAGACGAAGCTTTAGCCCGAAGGTTTCGGCTGGTGAAAGTTGCCGAACCGACGATTGATGAAACGCGCGAAATTCTGCTCGGACTGCGCCCGCGCTTAGAGCGAAATTATTCGGTGACGATTTCTGATGAAGCGATCAACACGGCGCTGGAGATGTCGCCGAAATATATTCGTAATCTGCATCTTCCCGACAAGGCGATCGGCTGGCTTGATACGGCTTCGGTGAAAGTGGAAATCAACGAGCCGACTTCTTCGGTCGTTAAAGCCGAACATATTATCGATGTCATTTCGCAGGAATCGCGTATTCCGAAGGATATGATTTACAGGGAAACTTCCGACCGTTTTTCGGCAATGGAAGACCAGCTCGGAGAACGTGTGATCGGGCAAAAAGAAGCGGTTCGCGCGGTTGCCGAACGTCTGCGGCTTAACAAAGGTCCGCTCAAAGACAACTATTACGCGCCCGATGGAGTTCTGCTTTTCCTCGGTCCGACCGGTGTCGGAAAAACCGAATTAGCTAAGGCGGTTGCCGAATTTATGTTTGGCGACGAAGGCAAAATGGTGCGGATCGATATGTCCGAATACGGTGAAGGCACGGTCGGCATCGAAAAACTGATCGGAATGCCGCGCGGCATCGTCGGTTCGGAACGCGGCGGAATTTTAACCGAACAGCTGCGGGAAAATCCATACTCGGTTTTGCTTCTCGATGAAGTCGAAAAAGCTAATCCGTATTTGATGAATATATTTTTGCAAGCCTTCGACGAAGGTTGGCTGACTGACGGGCGCGGCAAAAAAGTTTATCTTTCCGACGCAATCGTTATTATGACTTCGAATTTAGGTTCGGTTAATTTGAAGAAATACGAAAAACCGCTTGGATTCGGTATGAAATCGCGCGGCGAAATGAAGGAAATCAAAGCGGACGTGATGAAGGC
>JACCRD010000065.1 GCA_013813755.1 Acidobacteriota bacterium
CTCGGCAGACAATTCAAATACGCTTCGCAAATCAATGTTCTCTTTGTCTGTGTCTTAGGCGAGAACGAGCTTGCAGAAAACAAAGTTACGCTCAAAAATATGCAGACCGGCGATCAGGAAACGATTAATAGAGACGAAGTGGCGGTAAGTGTAAAAAATTATCAGAAAAGCTCGCAGCGCAAAATATAAATAAAAGCTGTCATAAAAATCGCTTTTGTGGTGTTATCTAAACAAAGGAGAATAAATATGCTTTATCAATTTTGTTTGAGTACATTTCTGGCGATTTTTATTAGTTTTGCAGGAAATTGTTCGGCTCAAAAAAACTCTACCGGTAGCGCAGGTTTCCAACAGCCACAAACTTCCGGAAAAATTACTGAAATCGGTAAGTTGAGCGAAGCGCGAGCGGCGCATACTGCGACTCGTCTGAACGACGGGAAAATTTTAATCGCGGGCGGAATGGAGCGCAACGGCGTGTTTTTCGACGATGCTGATATTTTTGATCCAAAAACAAATAGCTTTGCGCGGGCTAAAAACAAAATGAGCATCAAGCGCGTCAGTCACACGGCGACGCTTCTGCCGGACGGAAAAGTTTTAATCGTCGGTGGCTGGTCAAACCGTCTGCCCGAGCAGAGCGCCGAAATCTTCGACCCGCAGACAGAAAAATTTATTCCTGTCGGCAATACAAACCGTCGCCGTTCGGGACATTCAGCAACACTTCTTGACAACGGTAAAGTATTGATTACCGGCGGTTTCGACGGTCAAAAATGTTTAAGCGAAGTCGAAGTTTTCGATCCGCAAAATAATTCTTTTACTTTAATTGCAAAAATGCGAAACTCCCGTTCAGTACACGCGGCGACAAAATTAGCGGACGGGCGAATTTTATTGACGGGCGGCGAAACGAGCCGCGGACAAATTTGGTCGAGCGCAGAAATCTTCGATCCAAAAACAAATAGTTTTTCTTTGACTAAACCGATGGATGTTGTCCGCTACAAGCACGATTCAATTTTGCTAAAAAATAATCGCGTGCTGGTTTTCGGCGGCTCTGACAGTCGTGACTGGAACGGGCAATACAAAAGCGCAGAAATCTTCGACCCGGCGACCAGGGAATTTACACCGGCGGGCGAAATGAATTTTGCGCGTTTTAAAATGGACGGTACCGCGGTTCTGCTGACAGACGGAAAAGTATTCATCGGCGGCGGCGGCGAAGCGGCGGAAGTTTTCAACCCCGCAACCAGTACTTTTATAAAAACGACCGGCGAATTTGGTATGCCGCTCCATTACGCGACCGTTACGCTCCTTGACGATGAGCGAGCTTTGATTGTCGGTGGTTACGGAAACGGTACACGTCAAACGGGACCGGTCAGCACAAACCGGGCTTGGATTTTCAGGTTGTAATCAACTCGTTTTAGAATAAAATCAAGAAATACAATGTATGGATAGCGCTTCGTTCCTGCCCTTCAGTATATGAGCGCGAAAAAACGTCTCACATAATAAGCAACTTCCAGCCAAAGGGTTGTATGCCTGTGGCTCAGGGACAGGCACAAGACCTGTCACACAATTTTTCAATGTATCCATTTAACTGAAAATCGCTCTGGTTGAGCAAAATTCATTCAAATAAGAAAAGGGCTGTCCAAAACTAATTGGACAGCCCTTTTCTTATTAAGCATTGTTTTCAGTTCTTAATTAATTTGAGATTGAAGCGTTCGTGACAACATTCAGACTCGGATTGTATGTGTATCCCGAAGCTAAAAGATTCGTTACATTTATGGTAAATGTGCCGCTTTTTTTGGTGGCGCTTGAAATAATTACCAACTGACCGCTGGCGTTAGTCGCTCCCTGGAAATTGCTATTAGTTAAGCCGCTCCAGTTTCCTGTAACGTTTACGTTTGGACGCGGTGCGCCGCTGCCGTCATAGACTGTAATTACGGCTTGGGCGAATGTGCCGCGTCCGCCTGGTATCAGAGACATCGAGATGCTTTTCACGAAAATCCCAGCATTTGGAGCTTGTTGAACAGTGATTACAACGCTGTCGGTATCGGTCAGTCCGCTGTTGTCCGTGACCGTTAAAACTGCCGTAAATGTTCCGGCTGTATTGTAGATGTGAACCGGATTCGGGTCACTCGAAGTCGTTCCGTCGCCGAAGTTCCACGAATAGCCGACGATTGTGCCGTCCGCGACCGACGAATTGACGCTGAGAAACTAACCGTTAGTGGGGTCGTACCCGAAGTCGGATTTGCCAATAGAGCGGCAACCGGCGGCTGGGCGTTATTCGCCGCGAGTGTTCCCGTGAGGCTGTATTGTCCGATACTGGCGTAATCTGAATAACCGGTCGTCAAATCATTTGTGCCAACTCCGTCAACCGTCAGATAATAAATGCCAGCCGATAAATACTGATTCAAACTGGCGGGCAAACCGAGCGGATTAATTGTTGCTAACACATTTCCTTGCGCGTCGGAGATCCGCGCCTGAATATCAAGATTGGCGCCGCGTGCCGCCGGGCTAAAGTTAATCGTGACATTGCCTTCACCGGTTGAAAATTGAAAAACGTCAACATCGCTTCTGGTTGTAATTATGCCTGCCGCGCTGATATTACTGCCGTTCAAAACGGTTGCGGCGGCATTGGTATTTCCGTGATCGTCAG
>JACCRD010000150.1 GCA_013813755.1 Acidobacteriota bacterium
TGAAAAACATATTAGTGAAGAAAGTGAAGAAAGTGAATGTGCCAGAAAGACTTTTTCTTTAATTTAAAGTTAAAAAGGAAAACCCCTCTAATAGATTTTCCTTACTATTAACGCGACTAAATTATAAGAAATTTACTACTTACTACAATTTTTACTACAGTCTATTTCTTACTCAAATAAAAAAGTCTCTAAGTTGTTGATTTTATTGGTGCACCCGGCATGATTCGAACATGCGACCCCTTGATTCGTAGTCAAGTACTCTATCCAGCTGAGCTACGGGTGCGGAAGAAATGAATTCTAAGACTACAAATCTTGGGAAGAGGTGTCAAGTTAAGCAGGAAAACAACCTTGAAAAACTTTTGCCTAAAGCTTAAAAAATTATTTCGCAAAATAACCGGGGCGCGTTTTGGAAATTAGTTCCGGGTTATTGACTTCAATTTTTACCGCCCGCCATTTGCCGTCGCGTTTTGTGTTTGCCGGTTGATATTCAACTGTGTAAAGCGCTCGCAAATCCGCCGCCACCGCCGCATAGAGCCGTCCCATCTCTTCCAAGCGGTTTATGCTGTGGAGTGTGCCGCCGGTTCTGTCGGCGAGAATTTTAAGGCGCGCGCGCGAAGCGGAAAACATTGCCGTCTGGATTGGAGTCGGGTCGGCGAGTTTTGCCGGGTCGCCCGTCGGCAGAGCCAGAGGGTAAACGGTCACGCCCTGCAAGTCGGATTTATTGAGAACCCGAATTAAAACGTCGTTGGTCTCCGGCTGCAGCGCGTTTGGCACATCTTTTTCAGCAAACTTTCCTAAAAAAGAACGGTCTGTGTCGCGCAGATCACTGTCAACACCGTCGGTTAAAACAATTATCGCTTTGCGCCGTCTGCCCTCTTTAGAAAGTTTTTCAAGCGCCGTCGTCAGAGACTTATAAAGCTGTGTTTTGCCGCGCCCGTTGGCGGTGTTAATCGAGTTAAGAATCGTTTGTCGTTTGGTTGTAAAATCATTTAAGAAATTTACTTTGTCGTAAAACTCGGCAACGGCGACACGGTCTTCCGGCGACAGCGCATCGATAAAACGAATTGCCGACATCCGTATAACTTCACGAAAGCCGAGTGTCGAGCCGCTCATATCCAGAATCAGAACGACGCTGAACGGTGCGACGGTCGGCTGAAAGCTTGTAATCTCCTGTTTTACGCCGTCTTCATAAAGCGTAAAATCCGCTTTGTTTAGATTTGTAATCGGCTGCCCTCTGTTGTCAACAACGCCGACATTAAGCCGCACAATCGAAGAATCAACTTTAATGACATCCTCCTCCTGCGCGGCGATAATGTGAATGCTGATTAAAACGTATAAAAACAGTAAAAATATTTTTTGAAAATTCATAAGGCAATATCAAATGTTCAGACGCATTTAAGCGTTGCGCGGTTGCATCCGGCGCGTGTTGCAAGATATATCTTAACATTCAGCAATTTATAGTTTATAATCTTAAATTATACCGAAAATAATTGCGTTTCTCGGCAGAGATTTATTTTTTATTCTTAAATTTCGCTGATCAAAGAAGGATAGTTTATGCTTTTTAAGCCGAAATTTTGCTGCGGCTGCGGAGAAAAAATCGAGCGCCTGGACTGGAAACCTTGGACCAGCAGACGCTTTTGCCAACTTTGTGAAACGGAATACGGGCTTTATGAATGGATACCGAGAGTGATGTTCTGTCTCGGTTTGTTTTTTGGAGTTTTGGGAATTAGTTTTTACTGGCAAAAAACTGAAAAACCTATTGTCGCTTTAAGCCATCAAATGTCTGAAAATTTGCCAACGGCAAATAAGAATTTAACAAATCAAACGAATTCTTTGGCGCTTTCAGCAAATCAAAACGTTCAGGAAACAGCAAAATTAAATGGCGCTAATTCAGCTCAAAACGTCCAGAAAAGTTTACAGACCGCTCTGTTAAAACAAAGTTCGTCTCAGACGACGCAAACTAAACAAATTGAGGATAGTAAAAAAGTCGCCCCGGAAACAGCCTATTTTTGCGGAGCGCAAACAAAAAAAGGAACACCTTGCTCGCGGCGTGTGAAAAACAATTCGCGGTGCTGGCAGCACGTCGGACAAAGCGCGATGCTGCCGCCCGAAAAGTTGAGAGCAAATTAATGAAAAAGATTATTTTTTCATTAATTTGCTTTAGAATTAATTTTTGTTGGCAAATTAAAATCTCCACAGAATTTGTTATTATTAAAGCCTTAACTTCCATTGAAAAAAAATGAGATTGTTAGCCCCGAACGCCTTATTACAAAACCGCTATTTGACTGTTCACCTGATTGGCAAAGGCGGAATGGGCGAAGTTTATCTAGCGATTGACCAGCGTCTGGGCAGCGCGGTCGCCTTAAAACGTACTTCATTTTCGGACGAAGAAACGCTCGGCAACGCTTTTGAACGTGAGGCGCGAACTCTGGCGCGGCTCCGCCATCCGGTTTTGCCGAAAGTAAGCGACCATTTTATTGAAAATGACACGCAGTATCTGGTGATGGAGCATATTGCCGGAGAGGATCTTGCGGAACGTCTTAAATCAAACAATAAACCGTTTCCGCTCAGCTGGGTTTTATTCTGGGCTGATCAACTGCTCGACGCGCTAACTTATCTGCACTTGCACGAACCGCCAATTCTGCATCGAGACATCAAACCGCAGAACTTAAAATTGACCACTGAAAATCATATCGTTTTACTTGATTTCGGTCTTTCAAAAAATAATACCGGCGAAACGAAAATTACCACTTACGGAAGTATTGTCGGCTACACGCCCCATTACGCGCCGATGGAACAGATTCGCGGCACGGGAACTGACGCTCGAAGCGACATCTATTCGCTTTCGGCAACGCTTTTCCAAATTTTGACGAATACCGTTCCGCCTGATTCTCTGACCCGCGCCGACGTTTTGTTAAACGATTTGCCCGACCCTCTAAAATTAATTTGCGAAATAAACCCGGAAGTTCCCAGAGCGGTTTCGGAGGTGATTTTAAGAGGAATGTCGGTTAGTCAGGAAAAAAGATTTGTGAGCGCGCGAGAAATGCAAAAGGCTCTGCGCGACGCGCACGCTCGTGGTATTGATTCGGAAAATTTGCTCGACAGGCAAATCGATCAAATTTCTTTGGGTATTCTGAATGGAACTTCAGACTTCAACACCAATCTGCAGACCGGGGGAGAATCCAACGACGAAAGCGTCGCGGCGATTGAAAGTTACCCGCCGCGGGAAAACAAATACTCTCAAACATTTGTCCCGCCTGCCGCGCCCGAAGTTAAACGTTCAAGTAATATTTTCACAATTATCGGAGGTTTGAGCGCATTGTTTATATTTGCCATCGGCGCGGCGGGATTCGTGTGGTTTTTGACGGGCAGTGTAAATAATCAAACTGAAAACGTCATTCCGCTGCCGCCGGCGAGCGCAGCAAATAAGGT
>JACCRD010000152.1 GCA_013813755.1 Acidobacteriota bacterium
CTTGCCGTGTTTGCCGCGAATTTCTTGCGCTGGAAAAATAATTGCAGACCGCGCCGGAAATAAGTGCGCGTCGCCGGACGCTGAAGCCAAATCGCTTAACGGAAAACAATAGCGCCGAACGCGACGACGCTTGCAATCGTATAGCCGAACAGCGCCGAATCGAAATGTTCGAGATTGCGCGAGCCGACGATGACGAGCAAGGTCAAAACGGCTGACGCAATGATTCCGATGACCGTCGGATGCACGTAACTTAGCGTTCCGAGAAGTCGTAATTTGTTAGCGGCGGCTGCCATAGATGTTTTTACTTTTCCAGCGAAATAATCTGTTTTTAACTGTTAATCAAAAGCCTTCAGCACGATTTGGTTTTCCGGTTCGTTTCCGAACGGATGCCGAAAAGTATCGGCGTCCTCTTCGCCCGTGCGCGGCTCTAAACAGGAAAAATCTTTTTCAATCAAAATGCGAAGCGTTCGGCTGTCGTCAATCGTTTTTCCGGCTTCGATGCCGATTTGATTCGTCCGCGCCCAATTGCCGGCTTGCCGTTTCGGGACGAAAACAGTAATTCGCCCGCCATCGAGAACGGCGGTTGGGGTTTCAACATTATCTGCCGGCACGAGCGCGTAAATGAAATGCTGCGCCGGTTCGCCGCCGAACTCCACTGTTTCTTCGACCGCGCCGCCCGCGCCGATCTCGGCGACTTCGCTTTTCGTCAATCGCAGGCGCAGTGAATTTCCCCGTATTCTCAGCTTCATTTTGTCCTGTGTTTTCGGTTTGGCAAAATATAATCTTTAACACCAAAGGTTTGTAATTTTAGTGATATAAGTCACCAAATTTTTGGTTTTGAAAAAAAGTTAAACAAATTAGCGATTAATTCACGCTGACCGACGCAGCGGCTCCGTTCAAGAAAGTCGAAAATCGGTTGGCAATCGCTTCAGCGCGAAGTTTGATAAATTCGGCTCGCGTCCCTGTAAAAGATTCGTCAACCGTTGCCCGGAATAGTTCGAGCCAGCGGCGAAAGTGTTTCGCGGTAAGCGGAGATTTTGGATTGAGCGCAACGTGAATCTGCAAAAGGATTCGCCCGTGTTTTTGGTAGTTGCCCGTGCCGAAAAGCAGGGTTTCCCAAAAATCGCCGATAACCGGCAAGTGATGTTCCAAATCAAGTTTAGCAACATCGGTAAAAATATAGCCGATTGTCTCGTCGCGGATTGCCCGCGCGTAAAAACGATTCATCAAATCATCAATGTCAGCGCGGGTTTCAATATCCTTTTTGATTTTATTCAACTTTTAAATAGCTTCCTGCGATTCTTGCGCCCAAAAAGAATAATAAAACGAATTTGATCGCGTCAAAAACAATATAAACGAGGTGCGCATTTGAATCGGGCACAGCATTTCCGGCAATTATATCTGCCGCTCGCGCGTCTAAAACCGGCAGAAGCCAGACGGTTTGCGAGAAAAGTAAAAACGCGATGACGCTTAAAGAAAAATGCGCCAGTTTCACTTTCGGCTTTGTTTTGACAAAAGTCATCAACATTAAAAGCAACAATACTATTTCAATTTTATTAAGCGTTTGAAAAACGATTCGTCCAATTTCGAGCCCGAGAGGAAGCGTAATGTTCGGCGCCTGAAATTTGAGCGGCGTTTCTAAAAAGGAAATGCCGCCGAGCAGCCCAAACCAGATGAACGGAACCGCAATTTGCAGAATACGAAAAATCATTTCTTCATTTTGCCACAGAAGGACACAGACTTTATAGAGAGAATTTAATCTTCCTTAAATTTCGTGACTAACAAATTGAGCGCCGGAGTCGCGACGACTTCGTGTTCAACGCCGCCTTCCAGAGTGATCAGCGTTCCGGCTTCGAGTTTCTGTTCATCTTCCAAATCTTTTCCGGCGCGAAATACGCCTGTTCCCGCCAGACACAAAACCGTAATCGGCTCAACCGCTTTGTGCTTTGGAAGCATTTCATTTTTGCGAAGTTTTACTTCGACGATGCGCCGCCGCGTGCCATTAAAAATTTCCTTTACTTCTTTTGCCTTTTCGCTTTTGGAAATTTCGCCGATTTCAAGATTCTTTAGCAATTCAATATTTTTCATAGTTACCTTTTATCATAAAGATTACCTTAAGCGCCGGTTGGAAAAAGTGATTTGAATCACAAAATAGAAAAAATTAAGCTAAAATGAATTGATGACCAATGTGCGTGAACTCTTTGGCGACATCGATATTTATTTGTTCGACCAAATACTAAAAGAAAGATTTAGCAATAGTAATATAAGCATTCTCGATGCGGGCTGCGGAGGCGGGCGCAATCTTTTATACTTTTTGCGCGGAGGCTTTCAAGTTTTCGGAATCGACCAAAACCCGAAGTTAATCGAGCAAGTCAGGAATCTGGCAAAAATGCTAGCTCCAAATTTGCCTGCGGAGAATTTTCAAACGGCGACGGTTGACGAAATACCGTTTTCGAATGAATTTTTCGAGGTAGTGATCAGCAGCGCGGTTTTGCACTTTGCCGCAGACAGGGAACATTTTCATAAAATGCTTTTGGAGATGTGGCGCGTATTAAAGCCTGAAGGACTTTTCTTTGCGCGACTGGCTTCTTCCATCGGAATTGAAAATCTCATCAGTCCAATTGGAAACGGCAGGTATTTACTTCCTGACGGCTCGACGCGTTTCGTCGTTGACGAAGAACTATTAATTTCGATGACCAGTGGATTGGGCGGAGTCTTGCTTGAGCCTTTGAAGACGACAAATGTGCAGAATTTGCGATGTATGACGACTTGGGTTTTGCGTAAAACGAAACAGACAAAGGAGAATAATTAATGAGCAGCGAGGAAAAAGCATCGGAAGCGCTCGGCGTGATGATTGTCGGACTCGGCGGCGCGGTGGCGACGACCGCTGTCGCCGGAATCGAGCTATTAAAACAAAATCTGATCGGAACGGAAGGCTTGCCGCTCGCCGCGCTCGCCCCAAATTTGACCGAAGATTTAGTTCGCTACAACAATATTAAATTTGGCGGATGGGATTTACACGTCGCTGATTTAGCCGAAGCCGCCGCCGCTCACGACGTGTTGACGGTTAAACAATTTCAGGCGACGGAATCTGTTCTGCGCGAAATTAAACCGCTTCCGGCAATCGGCAACAAAGGTTTCTGCGCCAATATCGAAGAACAAAACGTAGCTTTAATAAATGGTCATCGTGCCGCCGTTGAAATTGTGCGGCAAAATATTCGTGATTTTTGCGCCCAAAACAGATGCGTCCAGCTGGTCGTCGTCAATCTGGCTTCGACCGAAAAATTTGTCGATAAAAGTTCGGATGTTTTCGCGACGCTTGCAAATTTTGAAAAAGCTCTTGACGATAACTCGCCCGAAATCGCGCCCGCGATGATTTATGCTTACGCCGCCATCAGCGAAGGCGCGCCGTATGCCAATTTCACGCCGTCAGTTGCCGCAGACATTCCGGCGCTCGTCCAATTTGCCGAAAAAACACAAACGCCGCTCGCCGGAAAAGACGGGAAGACCGGGCAGACGATGATCAAAACCGTGCTTGCTCCGGCATTTAAGACCCGCGCTCTGAAAGTCGCCGGCTGGTATTCAACTAATATTTTAGGCAACCGCGACGGGCTTGCGCTCAGCGACCCTGAATCCTTGAAATCAAAAGTCGCCACGAAAAGTTCGGTTCTCGACGACATTTTGGGCTACACGGTCGAAGACCACATTGTTGACATTCGCTATTACCGTCCGCGCGGCGACGACAAGGAAGCGTGGGATAACATTGATGTCGTCGGCTTTTTGGGACAGCCGATGCAGCTGAAAATTAACTTTTTATGTAAGGATTCGATTTTAGCCGCGCCGCTCGTCATCGAAATTGCGCGGCTTCTCGATTTAGCCAAAAGACGCGGCGAAGCGGGTGTACAGAAAGCTTTGTCAATATTCTTCAAACTGCCGCAGGTTGCCGATGAAGCGACCATGAAACCGGTTCACGCGCTTCACTTACAGGAAACGATATTGATCGAATGGCTTTCGCGGGAAAAGAAAAATACAAACAATAATGCGGCAAATGAAACAGCGGTTAAATCAGCTCAACAATGATTGAGCAGTATTTTACTGCCGTAAAGCTGAAGGATTTTAAGAATGTTGACTAGAAACCGCTAACAACGCATTTAATTCGGGCGAAAATTGCCGCGCAAGCTAAAGTTCAACGGATACCGCCGAATGAAAGTAGATACTGTCTTAACAATCAAGTAGAAAAAGCCAAACTCGCATCAAAAGCTCGTTTGTGTTTTAACACTCCAAATGCGATGTGCAGCAGTTTTCGCATTGTTGCACAGACAATCTGCATTGGTGTCTTGCCGTTGTTTTTCAATCGTTTG
>JACCRD010000163.1 GCA_013813755.1 Acidobacteriota bacterium
GTTAATTGCCCGCCTTCTTCGTGTCCGACGTATCCGGGCGGTGAACCGATAAATTTCGCCGCCGTGTGTTTTTCCATAAACTCCGACATATCAAAGCGGATGAGCGAACGTTCGGAACCGAAAAGAAATTCGGCTAAAGTGCGAGCGACTTCAGTTTTGCCGACGCCGGTCGGACCCAAAAACAAAAACGAGCCGATTGGTTTGTTTGGATTTTTCAGCCCGGCGCGTGAACGGCGAATCGCGCGAGCCAGAGCGGAAATCGCCGTCCGTTGCGAGATGACGCGTCGGTGCAGTTCTTTTTCGATATTCAGAAGTTTCTGCGCTTCTTCCTGCTTGATCGAGGCGACCGGAATTCCTGTCCAACGCGCCACGACTTCTTCAACATCATCTTTGGAAACCTCGACTGCCACTAAGGAGTTTTCCAAAGTTTTCAGTTCAAACGCGAGCAAATTATCTTCATTTGTGATTTGTTTCCAACTTTCAATTGTTTCCTTCCACGCCGGTTCAGATTTTCCGTCGTTCTGCTGGACGCGGAGTTTGGCGCGCGCTCCCGCTTCGTCTAAAACGTCAATTGCTTTGTCAGGCAAAAATCGTTCGGGAATGTAGCGGCTGGTTTGATAGACAGCGGCTTCGAGCGCTTCTTTTGAATAACGGATTTGATGAAACGCTTCGTATTTTTCAGCTAATCCCTCGACAATCCGCAGCGCTTCTTCTTCGTTTGGCGGCACGACTTTCACCGCTTGAAAACGGCGTTCGAGCGAACGGTCTTTTTCGATTGATTTGCGAAACTCGCCCGGAGTCGTCGCGCCGACGCATTGAATTTCGCCGCGTGAAAGCGCCGGTTTTAAGATATTCGCCGCGTCCAGAGTACCTTCCGCCGAACCCGCGCCGACGAGCGTGTGCAGTTCGTCGATGAAAATAATGTATTGATCGTTTTCCCGAAGTTCGCGCATAATCTGCTTTAAGCGTTCTTCAAACTGTCCGCGATATTTTGTGCCGGCGACAATCAGAGACAAATCAAGCGACAAAATTCGTTTGTTTTCAAGAAATGAAGGAATGCGCCGTTCAACGATTTTTTGCGCTAAACCTTCGACAATTGCCGTTTTGCCGACACCCGACTCACCGATTAAAACCGGATTGTTTTTTGTCCGGCGGCACAAAATTTCAACGACTCTTTCAATCTCCGATTCACGTCCGATGAGCGGATCAAGTTTTCCGCCTGCTGCTTCAGTGGTCAAATCTCTCGTAAATTCATCAAGATATGGAGTGTCTGATTTTTCTTTATTCACGGAGCGGAGGTTTGCAGGACCGGTCTGCCGGATAATCTCTTCGCGCAGAGACTGAATTTGCAGCCCGTATTGCGCAAGAATTTCCGCTGCAATCGAGCGCGTTTCACGCAGCAGTCCGAGCAGTAGATGTTCCGGACCGATGTGGCGATTATTCAACTGCGCGCTTTCATCACTCGCAAAAGCCAAAATGCGCTTCGCTTCTGGAGCTAAATTGAGTTCGGCAGACTGCGAAATACGTTCGCGCAAAACGATTCTGTCTTCAACCTCACGTCGGACAATTTCAGTCGTTAAATTATTGCGAAAACTAAAAAATCGGACGAAGATATTTTTATCCTCACGCATCAAACCGAGAAGAATATGTTCCGGCGCGATCACCTTTGAACCATACTGCAGTGCTTCGTAACGCGCGAAAAAAACAACCTGCCGCGCCTTTTTTGTATAGCGTTCAAACATAAATTATCTGCTGTGACTTTTTGTAACTTGTAATGTTAATAAAGTTTATGAGTTACGCAGTTGAAAAGAAAGAAATACGCACTTCGTTAGGTGTGTTCCGGTTTATCTTGCGCCCTTACTTCGTGCGAGCTTCCGCATTCAACTGCATAACTTCTGAAATTTAAGTCTGAACTTTATTATCAAATTTTTCAAGGCTGACTTTTTCGACTTTGCCTAAATGATTGTATTAATACAGATAGAAATTGAACTCGCGCTGATTGATATTAATTTTCTATTAACCTTTTTAATTTCTCAAATTTTCCAGAGGCTTGATTCGGCTCGCTCTGAATGCCGGGTAAACTGCCGCCGTCAGACATAAAACAAGGGTCATTGAAACAATCAACAAAACATTATAAATATTCAAATGAAACGGAATGTAGTTGAGCGAGTAAACTTCTGCCGAAAGACTGATAATCTTAAAGTAGTTGCCGAAAAAACATCCGAGAAGACCGAAAACAACACCAAAAAATATCCCGGCGCATCCGAGAAATAAACCTTCGAGCAGGAAAATTATAATCAGGCTCTGTGTTTTTGCGCCGCAGGTTCTGAGAATCGCAATGTCGAATTTTCGTTCATTGACGAGTAGGGCGAGCGTCGTTGTAATATTCAGCGCGGCGATAAAAATTATCAGCGCAAAGATTACCAGCCCGACTTGCCTTTCTAAACTGAGCGCGGCAAAAAGCGGTTGATTCGCTTCCTGCCAGTCAAGCACACGGAAATTGGCGCCTAATTTTGCGCGGATTTCTTCGGCGATTTTGTCAGCTTCAAAAATATTTCTAACAGAAACGCTCAAAATTGATGGCGAAAAACTTTGATTTCCGTGAAGCGCGGCGAAATTTTCGGGCGAAATATTTACCCACGTCGAATCATACTCAAACAAACCGGTGCGAAAAATTTCTTTGACAATAACCCGAACGCGCTTTGGCTCGACTTGATTAGCAAGCGTAATAATTTCCGCTTCATCGCCTGATTTCAAATCGGTTTTTTCGGCAAGTTCCGCCCCAAGCGCAATTTCAATTATCAATTGCCGCCCTTCCTCCGCCATCTGTTTGCTACCCTCCGCATTTTCACTTTGGACTTTGGACTCTGGACTTTGGACTTGAAGATTTGAACTTTGAACTTTAAACTTCAGTTTTTGAACTTCAGTGTTTGAATTCTGGACAACCCGCAGAACCGCGTAATTAGTCGCCTGTGTTCCGGCGATAAGAGCGTTTTCAAAAGTCGTCGCGAAGATTTCTGTAATATTTTCCAGCTTTTCCAAATCTTTTTTGATTTGCCGCCAATCGTTTATTTTTGCTTCCTCATTCATAAAAACAGAAACGTGGGGCGTGTTGGCTAAAATTTTATTTTGCATTTCGTCGGCAAAACCTCGGGCGAGCGCCTGCGCTAAAATTAAACTCGCCACGCCCGCCGCAACTCCGGTGACGGCGACAAAAGAAGTAAAACGCGCCAAGCTTTTTCGACGTGCCCGAAAATATGTCCAGGCAAGTTTCAGTTCAAAAGACATCTTTTTAATGGTAAATGGTAAACGGTAAATGGTAAATAGCGGAAGTTTCAGCTAAAATCAACATTTGAAAAGGTTTTAGATTTCACCAGCAAATCCAAAATCTAAAATCCAAAATCAAATTGATGCCGCTAAACACCATCGAAGAAGCCGCTCTTGATATTCAAGCCGGCAAAATAATTATCATTGTTGACGACGAAGACCGCGAAAACGAAGGCGACCTCGTCTGCGCGGCGGAAAAGGTCACGCCTGAACTGATTAATTTTATGGCGGTTCACGGGCGCGGACTTATTTGTCTGCCGCTCACCGAGGAGCGTTGCGACGAACTTCATCTGCCCCCGCAAACCGCGGAAAACACTTCGAGTATGGGAACGGCTTTTACGATTTCGATTGAAGCTAAAACCGGCGTCACAACCGGAATTTCCGCCGCCGATCGCGCAAAAACAATTTTGACCGCCGTTGATCCCGATTCAAAACCGTGGGATTTAGCGCGTCCCGGACACGTCTTTCCGCTTCGCGCAAGGCGCGGCGGCGTGCTTGTTCGGATCGGGCAAACCGAAGCAAGTGTTGACATTGCGCGAATCGCCGGACTCAATCCGTCGGCGGTAATCTGCGAAATTATGAACGACGACGGAACGATGGCGCGATTTGCCGAACTCGAAATCTTTGCCGAAAAACACAGGTTGAAAATCATCTCCGTCGCAGACCTTGTGCGTTATCGAATTCAAAAAGAAACACTTGTGCGGCGCGTGGTCGAAACGGATTTGCCGACGGATTCCGGAACTTTCCGTGCTATCATTTACGAAAATGTGATGAATGGCGAGACGCACGTGGCATTGACGCTCGGCGAATTTTCGCAGACAACCGAATCGGTTCTGGTGCGCGTCCAAACCGAGAATATAACTTTTGCGATGTTTGGTTCAAAACTCGGCGAAGCCTCCCAGGCGATAAACTCTTCGCTCAAAAAGATTTCAAAAGCAAAAAAAGGCGTTATACTGTATTTGCGGCAGCGAGAACACAATCTCGATTTAATACATCAGTTGCAGACCTACGCCGTAATGCAAAAAGAAAATCTTGACTTTCAGACGGCACGCAAACAAACTGGTTACGGCAGTTTCCGAGACTACGGTATCGGAGCGCAAATCTTAAACGATTTGGGCGTCAAAAAGATTAGTCTATTGACAAACCATCCGCCAAAAGTTAATGCAATCGAGGCTTTTGGTTTAGAGATTGTCGAAACCGTCGCGCTGTAAAAAATTATATAAAAACGATTTGAAAATTATTAAATCTCCGTCGAGGGCAAACAAAGCTTTATAAAAATGTCCGAAGAAAACAACCAACAAAACAATGAGGAAACGCAAGCCGCGCAGACTGAAGCGAGTCTCGTCGCGCAGGAAACGCCCGCGGAAACCGAGCGCCGACATTATTTCACGCGTCGCAACGCCGGCATCGGTTTTGGCGTGATCGCGC
>JACCRD010000183.1 GCA_013813755.1 Acidobacteriota bacterium
AGACCTCCGCAACCGGTTCTGAGAAATTGTACATTTTCTGGTCGTCAATGTGATGCGGAAACAGATGCGTGTCGTAATTCAGCATGACAACCGATTTGCCAATGCGGATGCGCGGCGGAAGCTGCAGTGCCGCGGCGCACGCCCAGCAAAGTCCCGGATTTCCGCCGTTTGCCTTTAGCGCGATTGAATCATAAAAATTCTCGAGCGAGCAGTGCGGGCAATAAAAAATCGCGTCACGCAGACGAATCATTTCACCGCGCCATTCGCTTTCACGAACTCGCCCGTTAACCGGATCGCGCAAACCGCTGGTAAAAGCGCGGATAAAAATATCGCGCAGAAATTGCGGGTAAATTCGCCAGAAGGCGAGCGCGTTGTCATGTATGCCGGCGACAGGTCGGTTTGAATCGTCGTTCGGGTCGTAGATAAAAAGCGCGTCGGTGCCGTAAAGTTTCGTCATTGCGGGCAAATCGAGCGCCTTGATCGCCGCTTCTTTTTTGCCTTCGAGCGGATGCGCGACCATCAGCATATAAAAAATCAGCACCGAGAGCGAAAACAAATCGGTCTGTGTACTGGGAACGGCTTCGCCGCGCACGATTTCCGGAGCCATAAAACGCGGCGTTCCCAAAACTCCGAGAACGCCCGCGCCATCAACCGAAACATTGTCGTTATCGGCAATCAAAACATCGCCGTTGAGCGGGTCGAAAAAAGCATTGCCGAAAGAGATGTCGCGGTAGCACAAACCTTGCGAATGAAGCAGCAGGTAATTGTGCGAAAGATTAAGCCCGGCAGTCGCCAGAGCGCGAAAAGTCGGCTCGATTTTTCGCTTCATCAAATCAACGATATTCTTAAAACGCGAAGGGCGAAGCGGCATCACGTAACCGAATCCGGGAACGCCGTCGGCAACGGTGATTTCCATCGGATAAAGAAAATGTTCGCTCGGCGCGCCTTTTCTAATCAGCAGTTCCATCGATGCGCGCTGCTCCGGCGTTGCCATATACGAAAAAAACCATTTCACCGCCACCGCTTCGCCGCCAAGCTGCGCTTTATAAACTTCGCCCTGTCCGCCCGCGCCGAGCAGCGTTTCAACCGTGCAGGACATTCCCGACGGCAGACATTGAATTGTTTGACCGGGTTTTAAGATTTGATCCATTTATTTATTTTCCATTTCAAGCGCGGTCAACTTCGTATTTTTTATCAATCTGCTAACCGCCCGATTTTTCCTTTCGTCTGAAAATTCTGTGAAAAACTTATTGCCAACCGTTTTAAAAATTACCAATTTTTTTCTCAGATACTACATTTAAACATTTTCCCCGGAATATGAAAAATCATAATTCTTTTTTATACGAAAAACAGCGCGGAAGAAAAAGCCCCTAGCTCTTATCTCCGGCGCTGTTTTTTCGCACACTACCCTTGATAAGTGAATTTCAATTTGATTTCTAAAAACTTCTTCGCGGCAAATAATTTTATTGAAATAAAATTATTCTTTTATAGATTTGCAGAAATCATAAAAGCTAAACTTTTTGCATCTTCGCGGCGTTTAATACATCAAACTTACGAATTTGAATTATTGGAAATATCTGTCTAAACTTTTACATTATGCCAAAAAAAGATTCAACTGCGGCGATTGCCGAAAAATATAGTGTTCGCTGTCGTTACTGCGGACAAAAAAATGCCGTCAAAGAAGATTATGTCAATGGCGAAGCCGTCTGCGGACGATGCCGTCTGCCGCTTTCCAACGCGCCGCACAAAAAGTTTGCCGATTTGAGCAAACACGAATACATCCATCCGGCTGACAGCAAAGCTCTCGCCGCGCTGCGGGCGATTCCGGGAATTGATTCGGCGCTCAAAAAGCTTCTAAGCGTGACGGGCGAATCCGCCATTCGCGTGACGTTTATGGCGAGCGCGGTGAAGGTTACGCCGCAACAATGCCCGGATTTGCACGCCAAACTGCAAGTCGCCTGCACGACACTCGGCGTTGATATGCCGGAGCTTTATATTCAGCAAAATCCGATTGTTAATGCTTTTACGGGTGGGGTCGAAAAGCCGATTATCGTTCTGCATTCGTCTCTGATTGAACGCCTGAGCGATGAAGAAGTCTTAGCGGTCATCGCGCACGAAGTCGGGCATATTCACGCCGAACACGTTCTTTATTTGACGGCGGCGCGTCTGCTTCTGGCAATTTCGACCATTCCGCTCGCATCTTTGCCAATTGCCGCGATATTTAAAGAAATTCTGTCGGCGACGATGACCGGCGCGTTAATGGCTTGGGCGCGACGCGCGGAATTATCGTGCGACCGGGCGGCGCTGCTGGTGACCCAGGACCCACACGTCATCGGCAGAACAATGATGAAATTATGCGGCGGCACTTTCGCCTCCAAAATTGATTACGAATTGTTTTTAGAGCAAGCCCGCGAGTTTGAAAAAAATTACGACGAGAAAAAGCTCGACAAATTCTGGGCAGACATTCTTTCATCCGGCTTGTCGCACCCGTTCCCCGTCTGGCGCGTTTCGGAAATTTTGAAATGGGTTGACGACGGTCAATACGCGGAATTGATGAACAAGAAATAAATTTCCTGGTGGTAAATGGTAAGTGATAAGTTTTTGGGTTTTCACTTACCGATTACCACTTTCCACATATGATCGTTATTTTAACGACATCTCCAACTATTGAGGAAGCAGAAGTTTTAGCGCGGAAAATTATTGAAGCCAAACTCGCCGCGTGTGTGCAGGTTGTGCCGCAAGTTACTTCGTTTTATTTTTGGGAAACGGAAGTAATAAAAGATTCTGAACAACTACTTTTAATCAAAACCCTGCCTGAAAAATTTGACCGGTTAAAAGATTTTATTCAGAAAAATCACAGTTATGATGTGCCGGAAATTGTCGCACTGTCGGCGGAAAAAGTTTCGGAAAATTATTTAAACTGGATAAAAGATTCTATTGAAAAAATGTAACGGCGCACTCTTACCCATTTTTGTCATCACTTTCATCAAATCCGCAACATTTGATAATAAAATCAACCGCATCTTTCGGTGAATCCGTTAAATGAATCAAGCCCAAATCTTCAGCGTTAATGTTTTTTTCCTTGAGCATCGTTGAAGAAATCCACGCCAGAAGTCCTTGCCAGTACTGCGAACCGAAAAGCACGACCGGAAAGTTGCGGATTTTCCTCGTTTGAATCAACGTGAGAGCTTCAAAAATTTCGTCCATCGTGCCGAAACCGCCGGGGAAAATTACGTATGCATTGCTGTATTTAATAAACATCGTCTTGCGAACGAAAAAATATTTAAATGATAAACCGCCGTTTTGATACGGATTATTAGCTTGTTCAAACGGCAATTCGATGTTGCAACCGATGCTTTTTCCGCCGGCTTCAAACGCGCCGCGATTTGTCGCCTCCATAATTCCGGGTCCGCCGCCGGTGATAACTTCAAAACCGGCTTCCGCCAGTAATTTGCCGGTTTCGCGGGCGGCAACGTAATTTTCGTCTGTCTCAGGCGTGCGGGCTGAACCGAAAATTGAAACGCCGCGCGTGACGGTCGCCAATTCGTCAAATCCCTGCACAAATTCGCCTAAGATTCGAAAAACGCGCCACGAATCAGAGCTTTTAAATTTATCTTCCGGTTCCGGCGAGCGCAGCAAAACTTCGTCTTCAGTCGTCAGCCAATAAGATTTTTTCTCCAACTGTTTGGCTTCGGCGACAGTTTCCGGTTCAATCGGTTCGAGTTGATTTATTGGAGGAGAAGTTTTTAATTTGGATTTATTTTTGATTTCGTTTGGTTTTTTGTTTGTATCTGCCATTTTTTATTATTGTTAAACACCTATAATGTTAAAGCCACAGTCAACGTAAATTGTTTCGCCGGTAATGGCGGAAGCCAAATCGCTGACGAGAAAAAGCGCGGTGTTGCCAACCTCGCGCGCTTCGACATTGCGCCGCAGAGGAGATTTGTCCGCAATATTGTGGAGCATCGCGCCCATATTTTTTACGCCGCGAGCCGAAAGCGTGTTGATTGGTCCGGCGCTGATTGCGTTGACGCGAATGTTTTGTTTGCCCAAATCCTCGGCTAAGTATCTAACACTTGATTCAAGCGCGGCTTTGGCGACGCCCATCACGTTGTAATTCTGCACAACTTTTTCCGCGCCGTAATAACTCATCGTCACGATGCTGCCGCCGTCTTTCATCAAAGGCGCGGCGGCGAGCGATAACTGCGTGAGCGAAAACGCGCTGATTTCGAGAGCGGTCAGAAACGCCTCGCGCGAAGTCATCAGAAATTCGCCTTCGAGCGCTTCCTTCGGTGCGAACGCGATTGAATGAACGAGAAAATCGAGTTTGCCAAATTCTTTTCCAACTAATTCAAATGCCGCGTCAACTTCCTCCTGATTCGTAACATCGCACGGAATGACAACCGCGCCGTCCATATCTTTTGTCAATTTTTCGACATTCCCTTTCAAGCGTTCACCCTGATATGTAAACGCTAACTTCGCGCCCTTTTCGGCACACGCCTGCGCACACGCCCAGGCAATTGAACGCTGATTGGCGACACCAAAGATCATTCCAACTTTGTTTTCGAGCATAATTTTATAAAGTGAAAAGTTTAAAATGTGGAAAAAGTGGAAAAGAAGTGAAAAGCTAGAAAGATTAAAAAGATTAACCGCAAGATTTTAATACAAACCTTGCTTTTTCACTTTTTCTCTTTTCTAAGCTGATGTTGCGCGTTCAAAAGGAATTTCTTCAAAATGCGTCATTCGCTTAAAGTTTCTGAAACGCTCGTTGATTTCATCCTGCGTGAGGCGGTCAACGCGCTCGGTGCCGAATTCTTCGACGTTGAACGAAGCCATCACCGAACCGTAAATCATCGCGCGGCGCAAGGCATCATCGGTTATTTCCACTTGGCTGGCGAGATAACCCATAAAACCACCCGCAAACGTGTCGCCCGCGCCGGTCGGATCAAAAACGCTTTCGAGCGGGTAAGCCGGAATCGCAAAATAATCGTCTTTGGTAAAAAGCGCCGCGCCGTACTCACCGCGTTTAATCACCAAAGCCTTCGGACCCCAATCCATAATCTTTTTCGCGGCTTTGTGAATGTTTGGCTCGTCTGCCAACTGACGCGCTTCGGCATCGTTAATAATTACGCAGTCAACAACTTTGATCGTGTCGATAACCACGTCTTTCATCGAATCAATCCAAAAATTCATCGTGTCCATCGCCACAAACTCTGCTTCTGACTGCTCGCGCACTTGTTTTTGGAGCATCGGCAAAATGTTCGCCAAAAAAAGAAGGCGTGAATTTTTTGATTCTTCCGAAGGTTTCGGCTCGAACGTTTCAAACACATTAAGCTGCGTTTCCAGAGTGTGCGCCGTGTTCAAATCAAATTCATATTTCCCGCGCCAGAAAAAAGTTTTGCCGCCCGCGACAACTTCAATATCGTCGGTATTAATTTTATGACGCTCGAAAACCGCCCATTCCGCGTTGGTAAAATCGTTGCCGACGACACCGATGACACGCACGTCCGTGAAAAAACTCGCCGCCAGCGCAAAGTGCGTTCCCGCGCCGCCAAGCATTTTGTCGCGCTTCCCAAAAGGCGTTTCCACCGCGTCAAACGCCACCGAACCTACAACTGTTAAAGACATTATAAATTATGTTTCCTTTGATATTTAATTTTCTGTTTGAAATAAAAATGCAGACTTATTCTAAAAATAAAAAAGCCGACGGTCAAAGCTCGCCGGCTCGATAAAAGTTTATATCTAACAAATTCTCTGTCTATTTCTTGTTTTCAATCATCTTTAAATTCTTTTCCGCATCGTTTTTATAAGCGCTCTGCGGATATTTTTCAATCAGCTGCGACAAATAAGCCGCCGCGTCTTCACGCAGTTTTTCTGGCGCGAACTTTATTTTTTCACTTTCCGTAACGATTTTTTGTTTGCCTTTATTGTTTGAAAGATAAAAACTGCTCATTCCCGCATAATACAAAAATTCGTCCATTTTCGAGAATTCCGGATACGCGGCGAGTGTTTCTTCAAAACGCATCAAAACAGCTTTGTAAGCCTTTTTAAGTTTGAAATACTGCTGCGCGACTTCCAGGTTGTGTTTCGCATCCGCTTCCAAAACCGGATCGCGCTGAATTTGCGGCTCAATCTGCTTTTGCGCGTTAGACG
>JACCRD010000077.1 GCA_013813755.1 Acidobacteriota bacterium
GATGCCAAGCCGCTGTCAACGAAAAAACGTCTGCCGAACAAAAAATTTATTGCTTTAACACAACTAAAGCTTATTTTTAGTGGGCATTTCTGTAATCTGATAACTCAAATATATGAAATTATGAGAAACAACTTTAAAAAATTAAGTCGAGAGCAAAATTAAATTCTGCTCTCGACTCTAAACTTCCAACTTTCGATAAATTATTAAACGTATTTATCAATTGTTTCGGCAAGTTTTTCGCGCGAAACAGCGCCGACAATCCGTTCCTGTTCCTGTCCATCCTTAAATAAAATCAAAGTCGGAATACCGCGAATGCCAAAGCGTTGCGGAACATTCATATTTTCGTCAACATTCATTTTGTAGACGCCGGCTTTGCCTTCATAATCTTCGGCAATCGCTTCGACCGACGGCGCGATCATTCGGCACGGTCCGCACCACTCCGCCCAGAAATCAACCAGAACCGGTTTATCTGAACCTAAAACATCTTTTTCAAAATTTGAATCTTCTATTGTTTTTGCAAAACTTCCCATTTTTTTTGCTCCCTTTAAAATTTATATTTATAGCCGGGCGAAAAAAATCTATTTATATTTTTCGCCGAGTATTTCTTTCAGTCTAACTTGTCCTCGATTTATTTACTAATTCATTTCTCTCGGCTTTGTTATTTATCCACATCATACTTAAAATTTGGCACAGTTTGTGCAACGTATAACCTTGCGTTTAATCAATGCAACAAAATCGAACACGAGGAGAATTTTATGTCTGAAAAATTAACACCAGAACAACAGGACGAAAGCAACACTATTAAAGACCCGGATAACTGGACGACCGGCGACGAACCGATGACCGGAGCGCAGCGTTCCTACCTGACAACTCTCAGCGAAGAAGCCAAAGAAGAATTTGACGAGAATTTAACAAAAGCCGAAGCTTCAAAAAGAATCGAAGAGCTTCAGCAAAAAACAGGTCGCGGTGCAGACTCCTGATGCTTTAATTATAAAAATAGATTTCGAGGGACAGTTCCGAGCCGTCCCTTTTTATTTATTTAAATCTAAAATTAAGCCGCCGAAGCTTTTTTTAATTTTGCGTTCAAACTGATTTTCGCGCCGCTCAAAACCTGTGAAACCGGACATGTCTTTTTTGTTTCCTCGGCAATTTTTTGAAATTCCTCGTCCTCGATGCCGTCAACACTAGCTTCGGTAATTAAATCAATATTTGGAATAACAAAACCGTCACCCTGTTTTTCAATTTTGACATTAGCGGTTGTGTTAATGTGCTTTGGTTTATACCCAGCTTTGCCCAGATTTCCCGATAAAGCCATCGTGTAGCAACCGGCGTGCGCTGCTGCGATTAATTCTTCCGGATTCGTCGCTTTCGTGTCGTCTCCAAAACGCGATTGAAAGGAATACGCGCCTTCAAACGCGCCGCTTCCAAGTTTCACCTTTCCTTCGCCATCCATAATTCCGCCGTCCCAGACGGCATCTGCTTTTCTTGTAAAATTCATTGTAAACTCCCTTTGTTTATTTTTATTTGACTAAGCTCTCGCCAATTATACCTTTTCGCAAAGCATATCTGCCAAGATGATATTTGTGGTTCTTCACTTTTACCTTTTTGCTTATCTATTTACCGTCTTCATCATTTCTTCCGGATAGCGCCCGCCCGCAACTGCGTCTCTCGGAAAAACTTCTTCAATTTTCCGCAAATCTTCCGCGCTCAACTCGACATCAACGGCTTCAGCATTTTGCTCTAAATATTTGCGCCTTTTGGTTCCCGGAATCGGCACGATGTCGTCGCCCTGCGCCAAAACCCACGCGAGCGCCAGTTGCGAAGTCGTGATATTTTTTTCCGCAGCGAGCTCTTCGATCTTTTTCACCAGCTCCAAATTTTTATCAAAGTTTTCTCCCTGGTATCGCGGATTCTGGCGGCGATAATCGTCTTCAGCTAAATCTTCAAACTTTTTGATTTCACCCGAAAGCATTCCGCGTCCCAGCGGCGAATAAGCGACGAAGCCAATATTTAACTTGCGGCAAACATCTAAAATTTCGCCTTCCGCGTCGCGCGTCCAAAGTGAATATTCCGTCTGCAAAGCCGTTATCGGATGAACATTTGACGCTTTTTTCAAAGTCTCAGCCGATGCTTCAGAAAGCCCCAGATATTTAACTTTGCCTTCCTGAACTAATTTTGCCATTTCGCCGACTGTTTCTTCAATCGGTGTGTTGTCGTCAACCCGGTGCTGATAATAAAGGTCAATCGTTTCAATTCCAAGACGCTTAAGACTTGCTTCAATCGCTTGCCGAACATACTCTGGTTTACCGTTGACCGTGCGTTTATACGGGTCGCCTTTGTGCAGTTGAATACCGAACTTTGTGGCGATAATGAATTCGTCGCGCTTTCCTTTGATCGCTTTTCCGACGAGTTCTTCATTCGTGTAAGGTCCGTACATATCTGCCGTGTCAAGAAAATTAACACCTAAATCGAGCGCCCTGTGAATCGTCGCAATCGATTCGGTTTCATCGCGCGATTCTGCCGCGCCATAAAACGCTGACATTCCCATACATCCGAGTCCGATGCTCGAAACTTCCAAATTTCCCAATTTTCGTTTTTTCATAATTTATTCCTTTAAGTCCAAGTCAGTAGCCCAAGCGTGAACGCGGGCTTAATACGTAAGCCTCGCAAATATTTCGCACAACGCCGACCGATGCCGTTCGCGCCGCCGGTGACGAAAATAATTTTTTTGACGTTCATTTTAATTTTGTTTTAGGATCAAATTTTAATCTACTTTCGCGCGTCAAAAATAATATTTACGCGTAAATTCAAAAACTTCTAAATTGAATGCGCCGAAGTTTTTTCCTGCCACACGCGGGCGACGATTTCATACGAACGAAGTCGCGACGCGTGATCATAAATCATCGCGTTGATCATTAATTCATCAGCTTTTGTCTGATTCAAAATTCGCGCTAAATTTTCTTTGACCGTCGCCCCGCTCCCGATTATTGAGCCACCTAAACGCGCATCAACCAAAGCTTTTTCCTGGGCGGTCCAAAGCCCGTCCATGGTCTCAACCGGCGGCAGCATTTGCCCGGGCATTCCGCGAATCATCCGCAGAAAAGATTGAAATTGTGTCGTCGCGAGTCGCCACGCTTCCGCGTCGGTTTCGGCGGCGACAATGTTTAGTGCAAGCATCGCATACGGCTTATCAAGCGCGTCAGAAGGTTCGAAACTTTTTCGGTAAAGATCGAGCGCGGGCAAAATATACTCGGGTGAAAAATGTCCGGCGAAGGCGAACGGCAAACCCATCTCTCCGGCAAGCCGAGCCGAAAAACCACTCGAACCCAAAAGCCAGATCGGGACATCCAGCCCGGCGCCCGGCACGGCTCGCACTTTTTGATTTTCAGACGGTTTGCGGAAAAAGAACCGTAATTCTTCAAGCATTTCCGGAAAATCGTCGCCGTCGCTGTGCAGTGCGCGGCGCAGAGCGTGGGCAGTCGGGCGGTCGCTTCCCGGAGCGCGACCCAAACCCAAATCAATTCGATTTGGATACAAAGATTCAAGCGTCCCGAACTGCTCGGCAATCATCAGCGGCGCGTGATTAGGTAACATAATGCCGCCCGCGCCGACCCGGATTTTTTGTGTTCCAGCCGCGACGAAACCGATGACAACCGATGTCGCCGCGCTCGCAATACCCAACATATTGTGATGTTCCGCGAGCCAGAATCTTTTGTAACCCAGACGCTCGGCGTGCTGCGCGAGCGACAAAGAATTGCGAAAAGATTCCGCCGCCGTCGAATTTTGATTAATCGGCGACAAATCTAAAACAGAAAACGGAATGCCAGAAAATTGACTTGCCGCCGAATCATCAAACTTTTTCCCGTTCATTTTGCCTTATTTCCTGCGTTTAATTTGTTTAATTTCGATGTCATACAGATGCGCAGTCTATTTTCTGATACTTCTTTTTCCTTACCTTATTTGGCGAAATCAGTGAGTTTATCGCTCTCTGTTATTTTGACTGTTTTTACGATTCACGCGCCGCTGGTTTCAAAAAGCGTTGATTTTCGACGTAAAATTTACGCGATTAAAACGACTTTGCCCATCGTTTTTCTGCCTTCGAGCGCGTTGTGCGCTGCCCGCGCCTGTTCGAGCGGAAATTCGTTGACAATCACCTCAAGGCGATTTTCCGCGATGTGCGACATTAATTCTTTCGTGAACGCCGCGATATTTTCGCGTGTTTCGAGATTCAAATTATAACCTTTGACCGTTTGCATTCTGCCGAGCAAATTCAAAGCCGAAATTTGAAAATCCTCGCCGCTCGCCGCACCGTAAACGGTCATCGTGCCGCCCGTCGCCAGACATCTAAAATTTTGCTTGCCGATGTCACCGCCGACCATCTCGATAATCAAATCCGCGCCCTTGCCGTCGGTCGCCACCAAAACTTCATCCGTCCAATCAGATTCCGTGTAATTGATTCCAACATCCGCGCCGAGAGCCGCAACTTTTTCGAGTTTTTCTGTTGTTGAAGCCGTTCCCAAAACTTTCGCGCCCTTGTGCTTTGC
>JACCRD010000208.1 GCA_013813755.1 Acidobacteriota bacterium
GGCGAAACACCGCGATGTTGGTTGCGCCGTCGCCGTCAAAGTCTGCCGGTGTCGGTATATCACCCGGTAATCCAAATGCCAACTCGATTGTTAGACCGTCCGAAGATTTTAAAATATACCATGTCGCGTTTACGGAGCGAAACACCGCCGCGTCAATTTTGCGGTCGCCGTCAAAATCTCCCAAAACCGGTTTGTCGCCCGCCGCTCCCCAGACAATCGTGCGGAAATTCACGCCCGGCACTGAACTCGGACGATAAAAGAATGCGCTTTGCCCGCCCGTCAATGAGCCATCACGATAGACGGCTAAATCAGCTTTGCCGTCACCATCCCAATCGCCTGACACCGGTACGTCGCCCGTTGCGCCGAACTGCACGGGAACAAATGAATTGTCAGAGCTGTTGATAATATAGAAGTATGCGAAGTTTCCGGCGCCGGCAACCGTGCCGCGGAAAACGGCAATATCAGTTTTCCCGTCGCCGTCATAATCGGCAGGCGCTATCAGGTCTGTGGATTGCCCGAACTGCAGCGCAAAAAAGGAATTATTCTGGCTGCGCAATTCATACCAGACTCCATTTGACGGACGGAAGACGGCAATATCAGCGCGTCCGTCACCGTCGAAATCAAACGGGGTGATGAGAGTACGAACCGGACTGACTATCAAACGGGCAACGCCGAGGCGCGTGATATTTTCAACACTTGTAAAACTACCGCCGATGATTATTTTTCCGTCTGCCTGTCTTTCAATAGCGTTAACCAAATCATTAGCGCCGGTTGGAAAGAAAGTTAAGTCCAAAGTTCCGTTCGCTCTTAAGCGAACCAGTCTTGAACGCGGGATACCGTTAACGGCTGTAAAACTTCCGCCGATGATAATACTTCCGTCCGGCTCGACAAGAATCGCGTTGACAGTGTCAGCGCCGCCACCGAGATTACCGCTAAAACTGACAGCCTGGAAAGTGCCGTCTATTGTGCCGTTATTATTCAATCTGACAAGTCTGTCTGTTAAAACTAAATATTTTCCGTCAGGCAGCAGTTCAACAAACCTGGCGGCGAAAATGAGTCCGGCATCGAAAGAAGCGTCAAGAGTTCCGTCGGCATTTAAGCGAACTAAATTCTGACGGGAAACCCCGTTAACACCTCTGAACGAACCGCCGACCATAATTTTGCCGTCCGGTTGGACAAGCACCCGGTTAATAAACGCGTTTTCAAAAGTACTAAAATTGCCAAACGCGGGGTTAAAATTCGCATCCAAACTTCCGTCCGGATTGAGCCGCGCGATACTATTGCGCAACTGCCCGTTGATGGTGCTAAACAATCCGCCGATCAGAATTTTGCCGTCAGTCTGCAAAGCGATCGTAGAAACATTTCCATTGACCGACGTAATAAATCCATTGAATCCGTTGTCTAAACTGCCGTCCGGGTTTAGCCGTGTTAATCTCGCTTGAGCTACCCCGTTAAAGATGGTAAAGAATCCGGCGACAATGATTTTCCCATCCGGCTGGACGACTACTTTTTGCACCCTATCGTTAAAACCCGTTCCCGGATTAAAAGATTCGTCCAGGCTGCCGTCAGCATTAAGCCGCGCGATGTTTCTGCGCGGAACCCCGCCGACGCGCGTAAAGTCACCGGCAATAACAACTTTGCCGTCGGCTTGAATCGCCAGTGTCGAGACCGATCCGCCGACTCCGAAATTCGCGTTTATGTAGGAATTTACGCTTCCGTCTGTATTAAGTCTGGCAAGCGTCACGACAGATGTGCCGCCGACAATAAATCCGCCTGACAAAAGAATCCTGTCCAAACTATCAACTTCCCATCTGCCGATTGAAGTTAAGTTGGCTGGTGAAACAAATGAGTTATCAATACTGCCGTCAGAATTGAAACGAACAAAACGATTGCCTTGTCCGGCGGGAGAACCCGGATTATTAACCGCTCCAGTACTGACCAGAATTTTACCGTTTGATAAAACTTTAACTCGATTGATAATCTCGCCTACCGGGATCACATTTGCCGGAACAAACGACGAATCAATGCTTCCAGATGGCAGAAGTCTGGCGATATTTACGCGATCTACGCCATTGATTTTAAGAAACCGACCGACAATGATGATGCTGCCGTCTGATTGAACATCAAAGTCACTTATTAAAGTGGTGAAAACCCCACCACCGGTCAAAACTGGAGACTCAAAGGTGGGGTCAAACGTGCCGTCCGAATTAAAACGCCGCAAAATTGTGCGCCTGCTCACCAAAATTTTTCCGTCAGGCAAAACAAAAATTTTACCCAGAAACTCCGACGAGAGAAGAATCTGATAACTAATCAATGTAAAGGTGTCATCAAAAGTTCCATTAGCATTAAGACGGTAAATAAAACCTCCACTGGCAACTAAAATTTTTCCGTCCGACTGAATCGCCGCGACCGTCGCTCTGGAGTTTAACTGATTAAAATTTTCCGGAAAAGACACAGCAAACGTAGAATCGATACTTCCATCTGTATTTAAACGACTTATTCGCGCAGTGTAAGTTCCGTTTGAAAAAGAAGATCCAGCGACGATAATTTTGCCGTCCGCCTGCACGATCGCGCTGGTAATTTCAAAATCACATGCGGCGCAGTTAAATGAATTATCGAGGCTTCCATCCGAGTTGAGACGCGTAATTTGATTTCTGAGAACGCCGTTAACAATTTGAAAACCGCCGAAGACAATTATTTTTCCGTCCGATTGAAGCACGAAATTTCCGCCGCCCTCAGTGTCTTTGGAAACCAAAGCGTTGAAAGATAAATCAACCTGGCTCAATTGCGCTTTAACTGCCGAAACTGAAGTTAACACCATCAAAAAAAACAGTGAAAGAATAGAAACTCGTTGACGTAAAGTTTGGGATAAAATCATATTTAATACTCCTGTTAGGGTACAAGTCGAAACCTTAAATTATTTTTGCGTAATAGAAGTTTTTGAGAGAAAAATATCAGCCGTATCATACATCTTTTATTTCTTACTGTAAATGCTTCCTGCTTCAAAACTTATAAAAGCCGCGTTCTTCTTGCTATCTTTCACTTAGTTAAGATAAATTTAACTTTACCAACAACCGAAGTTTCAGTTCAAAGTTCAAGGTTCAAAGTTTAAAGTCGAAAACCTTGAACCTTGAATCTTGAACTTTGAACTTTAATAAAAGGAGATTTTGCCGAAAATGAAAGCATTTACGACTGAAAATTTACGCAATCTGGCTGTCATTGGACACGGCGATGCAGGTAAAACCCAACTGGTCAGTTCCCTTCTGCACGTGGCGGGCGCGACGACGCGATGGGGAAAAGTCGCCGAAGGCACAACGATGACCGATCATGACGAAGATTCGATCGAACGAAAAGTCTCGCTAAACAATAATTTCGCACATCTCGAATATAAAGATACAAAAGTTAATTTAATTGACACGCCCGGCTACGCAGCATTCGTCTCTCACGCCCGCCCGGCTTTGCGTGTTGCCGATTGCGCTCTGGTCGTCGTTGACGGAGTCAACGGTATTGAAGTGCAGACGGAAAAAACGTGGAATTACGCCAACGAATTCCTTTTGCCGCGTTTTATGGTGATCAACAAAATGGATAAGGAACGCGCTGATTTCGGACACGCGCTCGACACCGCGACCCAAACCTTTGCCCGTTCAATCGTCCCTTTTACTTTGCCAATCGGACAGGAAGCCGAGTTTCGCGGCGTGGTTGATGTTGTTCATCTGAAGGCTTTTGAATTTGACGAAAATGGCAAAGCAAAGGAAATTCCGATTCCCGAACAAGGACGCGAAGTCGTTGATAGAACGCGCGAAAGATTGATTGAGCTTGTCGCTGAATCCGACGATGCGCTGCTCGAAAAATATTTTGAAAACGGTACGCTTGAGGAAGAGGACATTTACCCGAACCTCTCAAAAGCCATTGCCGCCAGTAAACTTTGTCCGGCTTATGCGTTGTCGGCTGACACGCTCGTCGGACTTTCTGTTCTTCTCGACCACATTGTCGAATTTGCCCCGAACCCAGCGACGCATGAAGCCGAATATGGATTTGCGAACGTCAATCAGGAAGACGGCGAGCGAGTTCTACGCAAATATTCGAACGACGAACCGTTTTCCGCATACGTTTTTCGCACGATTGCCGACCCATTCGCCGGCAGAATAAATGTCTTGAAAGTCGTATCCGGCAAAATTTCCTCGGACGCAAACGTTTATAATTCGACCCGCGACGCGCAGGAACGACTTGGGGGGCTGCAATTTCTTCTGGGATAAATTCTCGATAAAGTAAACGAAGCGCAAACCGGCGATATTGTCGCGGTTGTCAAATTGAAAGAAACGCAGACCGGCGATACTCTGTGCGACAAATCAAAAGTGATCGTTTACCCGCCGGTCAATTACCCAGAAGCGGCGATTTCATTTGCAATCGAGCCGAAATCACGCGCCGACGAAGACAAAATCAGCACCGCGCTGCACAAAATTTTGGAAGAAGATCCGAGCCTCCATTTTGACCGCGACGCGCAAACCAAGGAATTTATTTTAAGCGGTTCCGGGCAGCTTCATATTGAGACAGTCGTTGATAAATTAAAAAACCGATACCACGTTGAAGTTGCGTTGCATCCGCCAAAAGTTCCGTATAAAGAAACAATTACGGCGCAAGTTGAAGTGCAGGGCAGACACAAAAAACAATCAGGCGGACGCGGGCAGTTCGGCGACTGCAAATGCGTTTTTGAGCCGCTCGCACACGGTGATGGTTTCGAGTTTGTTGATAAAATTTTCGGCGGTTCAGTTCCGCAAAACTTTCGCCCCGCAATTGAAAAAGGCATCGTTGAAGCCGCGCAGACCGGCGCGATTGCCGGTTATCCGCTCGTCGATTTCCGCGTTACTTTGATTGACGGCAGTTTTCACGCAGTTGATTCGGACGAACATTCCTTCCGCGCGGCGGGCAGAAAAGCGTTTCGTAACGCGATGGAAAAAGCGCAGCCCACATTGCTCGAACCGATTATGGACGTTGAAGTTGCCTGTCCGCTCGAAGTTTCCGGCGACATTATGGGTGATCTTAATTCACGGCGCGGACGCGTTTCGGGAATGGATATGCGCGGCAAACAGCAGGTTATTAAAGCGCAGGTTCCAATGTCGGAAATGCTCGATTACCAATCGCGGCTTAACTCAATAACCGCCGCGCGCGGCTCGTATCATATGCAGTTTTCGCATTACGACCCGGTGCCGCAACACCTTTCGGGGAAAATTATCGAACAGGCGCGCTCCGACGGCAGAATCCGCACACACGACACCGACGAATAAGTTCAAATCAAACGGAACGCGGACTCAAGATTTTTTCAACCACAGATTTGCACAGATGAACACAGATGTTTAATTTGACGAAAACAAATTCTGATTTTCCAATCAATTCTGATCCGTGTTTATCTACGCAAATCTGTGGCTAAAATATGCTTTTATTTTGTTTATCTACTGAAAAGTTGTTAAAACCATAAAGTCTGCAATCAACACTCAATTTCTGGAGAATTTTTATGAAGTCTAAAATTTTTGTTCTGACTATCGCTTTTCTACTTTTATCTTTCGCCAATCTTTTCGCGCAAAGCTCGTATCAAAAGCCACCGAAAGATATTGCGGACATCTTAAATTCAGTCGCGACGCCTTCAACTTCGATCAGTCCGGCAAAAGATAAAATTGCCCTGCTCGAACCGCTGCGCTATCCGCCGGTTTCCGAACTCGCCGCGCCGATGCTGCGGCTTGCCGGTTCGCGCATCAACCCAAATACGAACGCCGCGCATCGCCAACCGTATTTTGTCAAACTAACGCTCAAAAATATCGCGGACGGCAAAGAAACTTCGATTAATCTTCCGGCAAACGCGCAGATTATAGCGCCAAGCTGGAGCGCCGACGGCAAATATCTGGCGGCTGGAAATGTCACGCCCGGCGGAGTCGAATTGTGGCTGATTGAAACGGCGACGGCGAAAGCAACCAAATTAAACGATGTGCAAATTAATACGGCGTTCGGCGGTTTCGAGTGGATGCCCGACCAAAAATCTTTGCTCGTCAACCTTGTTCAAAAAAATCGTCCCGCCGCGCCTGCTTATCAAAATTTAACACCGACGAGTCCGAGCATTCAGGAAACGGCGGGCAAA
>JACCRD010000212.1 GCA_013813755.1 Acidobacteriota bacterium
GGGAAAATCCGTACACCGTTCTGCTTCTCGATGAAGTCGAAAAAGCTAATCCGTATTTGATGAACATTTTCCTCCAAGCCTTCGACGAAGGTTGGCTGACTGACGGGCGCGGCAAAAAAGTTTATCTTTCCGACGCAATCGTTATTATGACTTCGAATTTAGGTTCGGATAATTTCAAGAAATACGAAAAACCGCTTGGATTCGGTATGAAATCGCGCGGCGAAATGAAGGAAATCAAAGCGGACGTGATGAAGGCAGCCGAAACAAGGTTTTCGCCTGAATTCCGCAACCGCATTGATGAGATCATTATTTTCTCGCCCTTGACGATGGACGAAGTACGCGAAATCGCCAAAATTTATCTTGCGAAGCTAAAACGCCTGATGGAACGCCAGAGCAAGTTTGTCGAAATTACCGAAGCGGCGATTAATGTGCTGACGGAAAAAGGTTACAGCCACACCTACGGCGCAAGATTTTTGAAGCGTTACATTGACCAGAAAGTAAAACTTCCGATCACCAACGCCTGGAAAACCGCCACGCGCTTTACCGTTGACGCAGTTGACGGCGAAATTGTCATCAAGCCGATGGATACATTTAGTTTGAATTGAACCTTTTGAGTTAGATGATGCAAAAATGTTTGCCATCAGAGGCTTTGGTGATAAAATTCATCAAAGCCTCTTTTGTTTAGGAAAAAATATGTTGGAAACTTATAAAGCCATTTTGCGCGGCAACAAAATCAAATGGGACGGCGAAGCACCAGAAATTTCGAAAGCTGAACAAAATGTAAGTGTTTACATTAAAATTTCGGAAGAAAACAATTTGCATCAAGAAGAAAAGGCTCGCGGACAAAAAATGTTGGAAGCACTGGAGAGACTTGCATCAAGCGATGCTTTAGCTGATATAGAAAATGCTTCCGAATGGCAATGTGAGTAGCGCCAAGACCGTTCTTTACCGAAGCGTGATTTTTGATGTTAGCCGACAGCAATATAATTATTTACGCCACGCAACCGCAACATTCGACATTGCGTCAGTTTTCTGCTGAAAATTCACCTTTTGTTTCTATTATAAGTTTTGTTGAAGTTCTCGGTTATCACAAATTAAAAGAAATGGAAAAGCAAATGCTCAAAGATTTTTTTACGGCAGCGGAAGTTTTGGCAGTTTCTAATGAAGTAGCGGTAATGGCAGTAGAATTGCGGCAACAAAGGAAAATGTCTCTGGGTGATTCTCTGCAGGAGAATATTTAATGAAAAAGTTTTCGCTTTCTTTATTTTTTACTTTGCTGTTCAACTTGTTTGTTTTCGGTCAATATTCTTTCGCTTATGGAAGTTGGAAAAATTCTCTGAGCCAAATTGAAAAAAATGATTTAACGAGGGATGAAAAAGCAGAAGCGATTCTCAAAAAAGCGGTTGAAAAACTCGGCAGCGAAAAATATTTGCAGGTGAAATCAACTGTCGGGCGCGGGCGGTTTAGCGTTTTGCGTGACGGTGTAATAATTTCGTTTCAATCATTTGTTGACATAATCGTTTATCCTGACAAGGAGCGAACCGAATTTAAGCAGGCGGGCGACAAAAATGTGCAAACCAATACGGGTGAAACCGGTTGGGTTTTCGACGGCGCGGCGCAAACTTTGGGCGAGCAAAACAAAGATCAGCTTGAAAATTTTAAGCGTTCAGTCCGCACGAGCCTCGACAATCTTTTGCGCGGGCATTGGCGCGGCAAAGCAATTTTGAGTTACATAGGGAAACGCGAAGCGGGAATCGGCAGGCGCAATGATGTTGTTAAACTTGTCTTCACAGATAATTTCGCGGTTGAATTTGAATTTTCCGCCAACGGTTTACCGGCGAAAGCAATTTATAAACGGCTCAATCCTGACAATGAAGAAGTTAAAGAAGAAGACCGCTACGCGCAATTCATTGATGTCGCGGGAATTAAAACTCCGTTTATCGTCGATCATTTTACAAATAACGTGCAGATCAGCCGCGTCAATTACGAATCAATCGAATTTAACAAATCAGTTCCCGACGCGATTTTTGCCAAACCGAAAAACGCGAAGGAATTAAAGAAGGATTTGAAATTTTAAATGTAGGAAGTAAATCAATGGACGACGAATAGGATAGACATAGTCGAAGAAAATTTTAAACCTTTTTCTTTGACAAATGATTGAGCAGATGTAAAGTTGCCTATTGCCGGAACGAAAACGATGAAATTATTAATCTTTTTCATTTCAAAAAACTTTTGCCACTGACGGGCTAGGTGCAGGCGCGCCGCGTAATAATCCTTCGGTGCTTAAATCTTCGTCTATTTCTTCCCAGTGAATACCATAGCCGCTGCCGGCAATCCGCCAATTTTTTCTTTGTTTTTTGGTGGCGTGCAGTAAGCGCGGATACCAAACCAGTGGCACGCTGATTGTCCTGCCGTCCATCAAACGGACGCTCAATACATCCTCTGTAACTTCCACGTCTGCGATCCGTTCATCAGCCGCCCACGCCAAAATACTCATTCCACGCCTCCGATAATTGTTGCCGATTTTCTTGAACAATTCTTTCAACTTGCCGCAGTTCTCATGCGTTAAAACCGCGATTATGCGCTAACGAAACAGGATTCAGCCAAAATTTAGCCGACAGATTATCGCGATCAACGTGAACGTGCGGCGGTTCATTTGGTTCGTGGCTGTAGAAATAGATGCGAAATGCTTCGTATCTCAATACTGTCGGCATATTTGAAGAGTATACTTTGTTTTACGCAAGAAAATTAAAATATAACAGGAATTCAACAAAGATATCTTTCAAGCTATTGCTTTGTTGAATTACTGCCCCGTTCTCTTCATTTCCGACGATAAATCTTAAACGAACGCAAAATCAAATTGCTCTAAGTGAATTGTTTTATCGCCCGTCACATCAACGCTTCCGAGATAATCTTCGATTTCCTGCAAAACCATTCTTTCCGATTCGTGCAGAGATTTTGCCACGTCCGGGTGAACTCTGAGCGTTGTCTGGCGCACGTCGTTGACGGTTCTGGCGAGTCTTCTGGCTTCTTCTAAAATCTCAAAACAGACGGTTTGCGGCGATTTTACCCAGCCCGCGCCTTCGCAGTAATCGCACGGGGCACACATTGTTCGCTCCAAAGATTGCTTGACGCGTTTGCGGGTCATAATAATCAGTCCGAAATCGTTAAATGACAAGACTTTGTTCGGCGATTTATCGCTGGCGAGCGCTTCCTGTAAAGCCTGCTGG
>JACCRD010000258.1 GCA_013813755.1 Acidobacteriota bacterium
ACAGCACGACCATTCTTTCAATTAAATTTTCGAGTTCGCGGACGTTGCCCGGAAACGAATAATTTGTCAAAACACCCGCGACTTCACGCTCGATTTTCAAATCTTCAAAGCCGTGTTTTTCTTTCGCCCGCCGGAAAAAGTGATTGACGAGCAGCGGAATGTCTTCGCGGCGCGTGCGAAGCGGCGGCAAGTTGACGGGAACAACCGCGAGGCGAAAATATAAATCTTCGCGGAAAGTTCCGGCTTCAACCATTTTTTCAAGATTTTGATTGGTCGCGGCAATGATGCGGACATCAATCTTTCGCGGATTGCTTTCGCCAAAGCGAACGATTTCCTGTTCCTGCAAAACGCGAAGCAATTTTGGCTGCAACAGCAAAGGCATTGCGCTGATTTCATCGAGAAAAAGCGTTCCATCGGTTGCGTTTTCAAATTTGCCTTTCGTGTCGAGATTTGCGCCCGTAAATGAGCCTCGTTTGTAGCCGAAAAGTTCCGCTTCGATAAGATTTTCAGGAATCGCCGCGCAGTTTATCGCAACGAACGGTTTGTTTTTTCGCTTGCCGGAAAAATGTATGCCTTTGGCGATGAGTTCTTTGCCCGTGCCGCTTTCGCCTGCGATTAAAACGGTTGCGTCGGAACGCGAAACACGCTCGACCACACTCAAAACCGCTTGCATCGGCAACGAATCGCCGACGAGATTCTCAATCCGAAATTCTTTTTTGATGATTTCCCGCAGCCTGCGATTTTCGTTTTTGGTTTCGCTAAAATTCAACGCCCTTTCGAGCGTTAATAAAATCTCGTCGCGGTTAAACGGTTTGTTAATATAATCGAACGCGCCGGCTTTCATCGCCGACACCGCCGTTTCGACTTCTCCGAAAGCGGTAATCACGATAACCGGAATTTCTGGATTGAGAAGTTTGATTTTTTCCAGCAGTTCCAAGCCGGACAGTTTTGGCATTCGCAAATCGGTGATGACGCAATCGAAATCATTGTTTGTGAAAACTTCTAATGCTTGCGCGCCGTCCGGCGCCGTCAAAATTTTGTAGCCTGCTTCCGATAGCTGAAATTCCAGAACACGACGAAGATTATCGTCGTCTTCGGCAAGCAAAATCGTTTTTTTTGTCTCTGATTTCACGATTTGGCAATTGATTTTTGTTCGGCGAGCCAGGTTTCGATTATTCGCAGAGTTTCAATCGCTTGCGCCGTTTTGCCTTCCTGCACCAAACGACTAAACTCAAGATATTTTTTAGCGAGTTCGTCAATCAATCTTGCATCGAGGTTTATTTCCGCCGCGAGCCGTTCGGCGGTTTCGTCCAATTGAATCGAGTTTCGGTTTTGCAGTTGCCGCGCCGCCACTAAAATTCTGAGCGCGGGCGCGTCAAGTTGGCGTTGAAAAGCGATAACAGCTTGTTCGAGCGCGCGAAGCTGACGCTCACGCCAATTCGTCCGCCACAGAAAAACGCCGAATGAAACCGCAACCGCCACATAAACCGAGCGAAAAATCAAAGCCGTCGGATGCGGCGCGAAAATCTCCGTCCATAAACTTTCGCCGTGAACGCTTTCGCCGAGTTCTGTATGCATTACGGCATCAACGAGCCACATCGCCGCGCCTAACGCAAAGCCGAACAAAATTTCTTTGTAGCGCTTTATTTGTTCCATTTTCTACCATTTTACCTTATCTCAAAAGCTAAAGTCGCCCATTTCGATTCGTAATTCAATTTCGGGTCAATTGGGGTATTTGTCTTTTTGTTCGCCAATCAATTTTTCAAAAAAAGGCACAAATTCTCGAAATTCCTTGATTGCTTTTGCCTTTCTTTTATCTTTTCCAATAATTTTTAATTTTCAAATCGAGCATCGGAAATGGAACGTATTCAACGAGTCTGCCTGATTCGCGCAGCTTTTCAACCATTCGAACCGCTCCGTCGGCATTTCGCGTGTGGACAATTACGGTTGCCGCGCGCTGCAAATTTTTGTTTTCATAAAGCCATTCCGCGATGGCGTAACCGGTGCTTGCAAAATCGTCGTGGTCGTTTGATTTATAGTGATGCGGAAGCAAATCGTGGTCGAGAAAAATTGCGTCGTAGGCATATTGACTTAAAAATTCTTTGGCATCGTCAACCGTTTCGGCGATGTCGATGTCGTCGCCTTCGAATCTTTTGATGAACCATTGATGTCTTCTTTGATCATCGTCAAGCAAAAAAACCGTAATCGGATTGCGCTCCGCCTTTAAGTCTGCCAAGCCAAGTTTTATTAATAAAGTGTTGAAAATACTCATAATTTATAAAAATTTTTTGTAAATAGAAACTTAAATATAGCACAGGCGAAAAAAGTGAAAAATTCGGCAAACAATTTTTTAAACTTAATATAAATTTTCTGTTAAAAATAAGTTAAGTGTTTTTATTGACTTTAAATTAAAAAACTTTTGAAAAGCGCTCAGACGCCGATTTTTGCTGAAAAATAGAATACGAAATAAAACTTGAAATCCTTTTTTTTGGTGTTATAATCCAAAACAGTTTCGATTAGCAATTTAAGGAAACTCACCCGGAAATACAAAAGAACAAGGTCTTTGTTTGGTAATCCAAAAGTTTTTCAAAGTCTGAATGCCGCGAGAAAAAGCAAAAATTCACCCGCTCTTTGCCGTTCCCAATACGGTTGAAAGCGTACCGATACGGGATTTCTACGATGATCCTGAAACAGGCATTGAGCCGGAAGTATGTCCGCTCTGCTACGGTTCGGGGATGGAGGTTGTCGCCGGCAAGGGCGCTCGTCCGTGCAAGTGCCGCAAGCAAAGCTCGCATTCAAACTTGATTGAAAAGGCGCGGATTCCGAAACGCTACACCGATTGTCATTTCCACAGTTACCGAATTTTAAACCCTTCGCAAGACCGCGCGTTTCGATTCGCTTCGCGGTTGACGATGGAATATCCGGCGGTGGAGCGCGGGCTTCTGATGACGGGAACCGTGGGAGTCGGCAAAACGCATCTGGCGGTTTCAATCTTAAAGGGCTTGACCGAACGCGGATTTTCCTGTCTGTTTTATGAATTCGGCGGTCTCCTGAAGGGAATTCAGGATTCGTATAACACGGTCTCGCAGACTTCGGAACTCAAAGTTTTACAGCCGGTCTTCGATGCCGAAGTTTTGGTTCTTGATGAAATCGGCGCTTCGAAACCGACCGATTGGGTGCGCGACACGATGGCGCACATTATCAACACGCGCTATAACGACAAGAAACTCACTATCTTTACAACGAATTATCTGGACGAACGCCGCGTCGAACGCGACGAAACGCTTGAAGACAGGATTGGCGTGCGCCTGCGTTCACGCCTTTTTGAAATGTGCAAAACCGTCGCCATCACGGGCGAAGATTTTCGCCGCACATTCGATCAGGTTACGCCAATCAAGAAAAAATAAATTAAAAAATCCGCATCATCCGTGCTAATCCGCAATCAAATTTTTCTTCGGTTTTTCATACGCCGCGTAAATTCTATATCCAAGCAAACTCGCTAAAATCAATCCAAACAAAAGCGGATAAGTTAAATCGGATTTGACGATCATATAAAAATGTATAACCCCGCCAATCGCGGCAACGTATGTTAAACGGTGAAGTTTCTGCCAGTTTTTCCCGCCGAGACGCTTGATCATTCCGTTAGTTGAAGAAATCGCCAACGGGATGAGCAGAAAAAAACTCAACATTCCAACTGCGATAAACGGACGTTCCCAAACGTCGCCGACAATCGCCGAAACGCTCAAACTTTTGTCGAAAATGCTATAAGCGACAAGATGCAGAAAGCCGTAAAAGAAAGCGTACAAACCGAGCATTCTCCTGAATTTAACCAGTTGATTCCAGCCGTAATATTTGCGAAGCGGCTTAATCGAAAGTGTGATAAGCAAAAAATCGAGTGTCAAAACGCCGGTTGTGCGCAGAAAAAACTCATTCGGATTGGCACCGATTTTCCCAAACAAAGCGTCCCAGCCAAGCAGCGCAAGCGGCACCAGGCTGTTGATAAAAATCACGATTTTGTTAAACCTTACGTCGTTCATAGCATACTTAAACGGTAAACGGTAAACAGTAAGTAGTGAGTGAAAGCAAAAATACTTAGCGCTTACCGTTTTCTACTTACCACTAAAAATTCTTTTTCAAATCCATTCCTTCATAAAGTTTTGCCACTTCATCGGCGTAACCGTTAAACATTAAAGTATCGCGGCGCTTGTATTCGCCGATGCGCTGTTCGGTCGCCTGTGACCAGCGCGGGTGGCGCACATTCGGATTAACATTCGAGTAAAATCCGTATTCGCTTCGCGCGGCGAGATTCCAAGTGGTTGGCGGTTCTTCGTCCGTTAGAGTAATTTTGACAATTGATTTAATGCTCTTAAAGCCGTATTTCCAGGGGACGACAAGGCGAATCGGCGCGCCGTTTTGATTCGGCAGAAGTTTTCCGTAAAGCCCCGTCGCCAAAATCGTCAGCGGGTGAAGCGCTTCATCGAGCCGCAAACCTTCGACATACGGAAGCGCGATGCCCGCTAGAAAACTCGACTGCATTTGTTTCGCGTCATAAAGCGTTTCAAACGCGACGTATTTCGCTGTGCCGAGCGGTTCAACTTTTTCGAACAGAGTTTTCAAAGGAAATCCGACCCACGGAATAACCATCGAC
>JACCRD010000030.1 GCA_013813755.1 Acidobacteriota bacterium
AGAGTAAAAGTTTGACGTTAGCTATTCAAATCATTTAAGGAGAAAGAGATGGCAACTTCAAAAACAAACAAACCTTCTTCAAAATCATCAATTACAACCAAAAAGTCTGCGCCGGATAAAAGTTCCGCCCCAACAACTAAAAAATCAACTTTATCGAAATCGTCTTCAGCCACAGATTCAAAAAAATCTTCAGTCACAGCAAAAACAGGAACTGATAAAAAACCTGCGGCAAGCAAAAGCACCGGTTCTTCTGCTAATAAAACCACAAGTTCTGCTAAGAAAAGCACTAGTTCCAATAAAAAAGCACCGACGCGAAATTCACCTAAACCGGGTATTTTGAGTAAAGTGGCAGATGCTGTTACTGAGGTCGTTAAAGGAGCTGCGGTCGGAGCGGCAACAGGCGCTGTGACCGGTGCAATTGAAGCTGGCGGTGAAATTATAAGTAGCAGTCCGGAAAGCAAAACGACAAGCAAAAAGAACGAAACTAAAAGTAAAACTACTCCGGCTAAAGACAAAATCGTTGCTAAAAAAGCTTCGGCTAAAAGTAAAACGGCTTCGGCTAAAAAGTCAGCTGAAAGCAACAAGTAAATTTGTTGTTTTGTCTTTTCAAAAAACTGATCCAAACTTTAGATTAAAATAATTTACAAAGTGATTTTTTTCTTTAATTTGGATTTTCTTTTTTCTTAAACTAAAGAATTCAATTTGTCTTCCAGATTCGAAACCGAATTGTTTTCTCAAAAAGGCGATACGTCTTCGTCGTCATCTTCGTCATTATCGAACACAATCCGGCGTTTGATTTTCGGCTGTTTTTCTTCGCGCAGATCTTCGGCTTTAACGACATTCAAAACCGGATTGCCGTTTTCGTCTTTCAACAAAACTTCGATTCGCCGCTCAGCCTGATTTAAGCGTTCCTGGCATTCACGCGAAAGTTTTACACCGTCTTCAAAAAGCTTCAGGCTTTCTTCCAGCGCCAAATCTCCGTCTTCGAGTTTTCGCACGATTTTTTCCAGTTCTTTGAGAGAAATTTCAAATGCTTGTTTTTTTTCAGCCATAAATTATTTAAAAACACCTTCGACTTCTTTTAACAAATCGCCGAGATTTTTTATCCCGAAATTTTCTCCCGCCTTATTAATTCCGTTGTTTTTTGCCAAAACAATTAACTGCTGACCGATTTTCTCCGCCACGCGGCGCGATAATTCCTCGTCCTTGATGCCGACGACCTGCCACCGATCACCGTTTCGTTTTAAGATTAATTCCAGCGGACGATCCTGAACTCGGCTTTTGATCAGAGATCGATCATTTTCCTGCGCGACATCCAAAGCTTTTCCCGCGCCAAGCGCGATTGCCCAAAACGGAACACTCTCAAATTTTTTGGTTTTATCACGAACTAGAGCAGGAATTTCCGCGCGGGCGCGCTCTTTAATCGCCGGCATAATCGGCGCGGCAACCTGCGCGACTCTGGCAATTGTCTGCGGCGGAACATTGCGTCCGTAAAGCTCGATCGCTTTATCGGTGATCTGCGGAACAAAATCCTCGACAACGGCATTCGTATCGACTAATTGATCAATCGCCGCCTGATCTTCCCGCCTCGCCGCGTCAACCAAAAGAGCAAGAGAATAGTGCGGCGTTTTTTTCAGATTTTGCCAGTAAAGATAGCCGCCGAACGTTGCGATTACACTGACGAACAAAATTACGACACTAAATATTTTCAAAAATTTTACGAAAATACTTTTTTTTTGCGGCTGCCGGTAATCACCAAATTGCGGCGAAGAGGAGCCGGAATTTACGGCAACGTCGGCTTTTTGTTCGTCTGACTCTACTAAAAATTTTGACATCTCTAATTTTCTATCAATTTTACTTCCGCTTCTATTCTGCCACGCGACAGACGAATTTTCACACGGTCGTTTTGTTTTATCTTTTCAGCGTCGCGCAAAATTTTGCCCTCTGGAGTTTGAACAATCGAAAAACCTCTTTTCAAAACTGCGAGCGGCGAAAGCGCGTCGAGCGATGCCATTTCAATTTTTAACTGCTCGTCCTTTTTATCGGCAATATCTCTGACGGCGGAAATTTGTCTCTGTTCGAGAAGTGCCAGGCAAATTTTCTTTTCATTGAGCTTTGAAGCCAATTTGAGCGGCGACAGACGATTGGTCAATATTTCTAAATTTTGCCGCTGAATTTTTAATTTGTCCGAGGCGGCATTTTGAAGTTCAGTCCGAAAATCTTCAACTTCATATCGCAAATCCTTTATATCCGCGGGAAATTCAGTAAAAACGGGTGACAGCGCAACTTCCTGTAAATCGGAACGAAGGCGCAGAAGTTTATATTCGACAAATTGAAACAAATCCTGAACTTTTTGATTGATAAAAGCTTCGATTTGAAATTCGCTTTCGGCAACAATTTCGGCAGCGGCGGAAGGTGTCGGCGCGCGCCGATCGGAAACAAAATCAGCGATCGTAAAATCGATTTCGTGCCCGACGGCGGAAATTATCGGAATTTTTGAAGACCGAATCGCCCGCGCCACTCGTTCTTCATTAAACGCCCATAAATCTTCCGAAGAACCGCCGCCGCGCCCAACGATCAGCACGTCAATTTTTTCGTCCGTTGCCGCTCCCGCATTAAACTTATTAGCTGTCTCAATCGCTTTTGTAATTTCTTCGCCCGCCGTTTCGCCCTGCACACGCGTCGGAATCAGAACAATATTGACGGTGCGCGTGCGGCGCGATAAAACGTTCAGAATATCGTGAAAAGCCGCGCCGTTTGGGGAAGTTACTACGCCGATTCGCCTTGGGAAAAAAGGCAGATCGCGTTTTAACTCTTCCGCAAACAAACCTTCGCGGGCAAGTTTTGTCTTAATCTGCTCAAAAGCGACTTTGAGCGCGCCTTCGCCGACTGGTTCGAGCGATTCAACCAGCATCTGATATTCGCCTTTCGGCTGATAAACGCTGAGTTTTCCGCGCACGCGAACTTGAATTCCGTCAAACGGTTGAAACCTTATTCTTAAATTGTTTCTGACATAACACGCCGCTTTAAGCTGCGAATCCGCGTCGTGCAGAGTAAAATACCAATGTCCGGAATTTGCCGCGACAAAATTAACGATCTCCGCTTCAACCCAGACCGACCGAAACCGCTTTTCAAGCTCGCCCTTAACTTGTTCATTCAGTTCCGAAATCGTCAGCGGACGGCTTTCCTGATCATCGAAAAGTGACTGTAAAAGTGTTGATTTCATCTAAAATTTTATCTTGAATTACTACAGATACTTTATTTAGCAACGACTTTTCGTTCGACTGAAAATGCCTGATTGTAATTTATTTTCGTCAATAGTTTGAGTTCTAATTTCCATCAATTTGGCGGCGTCGGCATTTTCTAAAATTAGTTGAAAACGATTTGCGCGAGCCTCCATAATAAGTTTTTGCAAAAAATCCTTTTGCGCAATATTCAACAAATTCACTTTTGCAAAATTAGAGACTTCACTGTCGTCTGAACTTTGCGAAATCGCGCCTTTGAGTTTTTTGGACGTTATTTTGACAACCGGCACAAAGTCTAATTTCTCGCCGTTGATGCGTAAATTTTGCAAATTCGTATAAACCATCATCTTTACAAGCGCATCTTTGATGTCATTTTCGTTTGGCAGGATTGTCCGCTGGCTGTGTTTTGCTTCAATCAGATAAACCGTTTTTGACTCTTTTCTTGTCTCGTCAACGGTGAAGAAATATTTTCCGAAAAGCGCATTCGTAATGGTCAGACGCTGTTTGGTCGCGGTTTCCAGGGCTTCTTTCGGTTGGACGGTTTGAAATTCTCTGGTTTGCGCTTTTTGCGATTTGACGCGGGAAAAATCGATAAATTTTTGCGGTGTCTCGGCAAAATCGATTAATTCATTGAGAGCGGTTTCATCGTGCAGATAAGTTTTTGTCTTTTTGGAAATTTCGCGGTATGCATTTCGCGCTTTTTCGAAAATGTTTTTTAATTCTCTCGCTTCTTTTTCGTTCCATTCGCGCGCCGAGCCTTTGAAATTTACCACACCGTTTAATTTTGCAGAGACAAATTTGTGATCAAACTTTTGGGCAGTGATTTGATCATTTTTCAAAGTATTTTTGACTGCATCGTTGTAAAAAGCGAGTATGACGTGAACGTCTAAAAGACTGAGTAAGGAAATCGTATCCCACTGCAGAAAGTCACGCTCGCCGCCTAAACCTTCGTCCTTAAGGACCGGAATGACCGTTACTTTTTTTGGAAATGAGATTGTGTCGTAAACTCTTTCATACGGGTAAGACCTGGTTCTTTTCGGCGAAATCCAGCGGCTGACGGCGATTTTTTCAGCGCCGCTACCCAACGCAAACGCGCCGGGGGATTTGTTGATATCGAGATTTTCGAGCTTTATTTCAGGCAGAATGTCATTCACGAATTGCTGATATTTTATCCGCTTAACTTCGCCGGATATTTCACCATTTTGATTTTTAAGTGTTAACTCAGGCGCGTAAGATATTTTTTGAAAAATATTGTCGCCAAACTGCTCGCTTTGATAAAAATCTTTCTGTTTCAATTCAGATTTTTCTGTCGGCTTAACTTCCGCCGCCGAACCAAGTTTGACAAAAGAATTTTCTCTTTTAACCTTCACTCTTAAACGCGGTGAAACGCCGTTTCCTTTAATTTCTGCCGACTCCGAACGAAATGTGACGGTATAAGCGGTACGCAGCTGCAAAACAATATCGTTGTAAGCCTTCTGCAAATCGCCGATTTGTGTGACCGGATAATAAACTCCGCCCGAAACCTGGGCTAATTTCGCGCCTTCGCTTTCGGCTTTGGAAGTTAAAGCTAAATACCTGTTTCGCAGTGGGTCAGCCGTTTTGCTCGCGTCGTTGGCTGCTGAGGCGGCAATCAAACCCGAAGGAACATACAGCGGATAAACGAGCGCGCCGCTTTCCTGAATTGAGCCGAGTAGCGCGTCAAACGGCAGAAACGAACGGTTGTCGTCGCCGTCTGAAAGCACAACAATCGCCGTGCGTTCGCCTTTGAGCGGTCGCAGAGTTTCCGCCAGAGTATAAGCCATCGAATCGTAAAAAGCCGTTCCGCCGCCCGCGTCAAACGTGTCGAGGCTTTCTGAAAGTTTAGTTTTGTCGGTCGTAAATTTTGATAAAACCTTAATGTCTTCATTAAAAATAATAATCGAGATTTTATCGTTAGGATTAACCGTTCTGACAAAGTTTCTCGCGGTTTTGCGCAAATAATCAACATAATTATCGACGCTTCCCGACACGTCCAGAAGCAGAACTAAATTAAATGGCGCAGTGGTCGGCTCAACCGATAAAATCTCGCGCGTCTGTCCGGCTTCTGAAACTTCAAAATCATTTTTGCTTAAATCAGAGATAGCGCGATTGTTGATGTCCGTCACTTTGGCGAGAACTTTTTTGATCGGCGAATTTATCAAAGCCTGCGAATTTTTTGTTTCGGTCAAAAGCGGTGTCGACCTGCGCGGCGGCAGAGTGGCGGCGTATTCTCCAAAATATTTCGGACTGGCGCGCCGGATCGCTTCGGTCAAAAGCGAATCGCCACTTCTGACAATCGCTTTTGCGGCTTCGGTCAGCGGGCGTTCGCGCAAATCCGACGGAACCTGATTTGGATTGACGTTTAGCAAAATAATTCCGCGCTCGGTCGTAAAATTTAATTTAACGACGTTTAATTTTGCGTCTTTCGACTTAGTTTTTTGTTTTTTGTCGTTTGATTTGTTGTCAAGCGGCTCTTCGATTTGATCCGAGATTTCCGACTCGTCAACACTTTTTCCTTTTTCCTTTTTCCTTTTTCCTTCTTCAACAATTTTGCCGTTCAAAACAAACTTTCCGCCCGCCTTTTCTTTAACGGCTTCCAGCTCGATTTCGCTCAAATACCTGGGACGTGATGCAGTCCAGACAAAATCATATTTCAAATTATCGAGCGGAACATCAGCCGCAATCGTCCCTGTATCCGTTTTCACCTCGGCGTTTTCCACATCGCCGGAAATGAGAACTTCGCCTTTGGAAGTTTCAATCCGCACTTTGAGACGCGCCGGAATTTTTAATGTTAGATCGACATTTAATTTCTGATTTTTCGGGTTAACCAGAATATCAAGCCGCGAAATTTCAGCGACAATTGTTAAATCACCTTCAGCGGCGTTATCGGCGGTGAGAAATATTTTGCCTCTTTGATCTTCAGCCTGAACAATCGACTCGGTTTCGACGGTTTCTCCCGATATTTTGGTCTCTTCGACCGAAACGCTGACTCGCCCGTAAAAATTTTTAATATTAACCGCGCCGCCCGTCTGGACGGGAAATTCGCGCTGAAAAGTTTGCGCCTGAACCGTGACGGAAAAAAAAACTGTTAGAAAAACGGCGTAAAATTTCATATTACAAAGTTTGCAAAAGGACGGAATGCGAGCGAAAAATAATAATTTCAATAACTGCTTTTCGATTCAGGATTTGCTGGTAAGTTTGCCTGTCTGCTGAATGCGCTCTCTGATTCGTTTTTGCCAATTGCTTTGAGGCTTATCAGTTTCTTCAAACTGCGCGAGCAAATCCTTCATCGATTCGCCGCCAACGAGCCGCGTTTTTATATAAAGCAAGGCAATGATAATTGATGTGAGCGACCAGATGAAAATTTGAAACGGCAGCATCAAAATTTCCGACGCCGTTTTTTGAATCAAACCGTTGATGCCGCCGAGATTCGGTTTTTCGCTCGCGCCTTCGTTTGCTCCTATAACATTTCCGCTTCCGAATTCCACTTGTATTCCCTTATTGGGTTTGTCTTCTTCCTGGACGCTTTCGTTTTTGCCGGACTGCTTGATTTCCCAACCGACAGACGTTATCTTTTCCTTCGTATCATAAAAGGACTTGACGGTCGTGGCAGCGAAAAAACTGATTAAACCGTATATAAACATAGGAACTAAAAGCATTATGGACATTGCCGCAGCGGTTGTGCCGAGCGAGCGCATCACGAGCCTTTTCGAGCGTTTCAAAGCCGCTCGTCCGCGCAAATTTTCCATCATCAGGACCGACGAGACCAAAGCGAACAAAACATAAAGAATCGGAAAGCCAATTAAACAAAATACTAAGCCGAGAAAAACTAAAATCGTGCTTAACAGTCCGGTTCCGGCAAAGGTTTTCCATTTTTTTCGCGCCGCATTCAAAGCCGGACGCAATTTGACCGGACGCAGAGGCATCGCCAGAATCTGAGTTACAATCCAGGTCGTCGTTCCGATAATGAAATGTCCGCAAAGAATTCCGACGAACGTCGTGCCTAATGTCAAAATCGCATTCAACCACGAATTCGTATTATGGCTAATCGCTTCGCCCGCGTACAGAGAAGTAACCGTTACTTGCAGGATCGTGAAAATGATAAGCGGCAAAAAAAGCAGAATCGCCAAACTTAGAAATTTCGGCAAATGCTGGCTGTAAATTTCCAAGGCGCGTCTGAGTAATGTGCCAATACCTTCCGATTGAGCGCGGATTTTGCTGGCAAAAATCTGCGCCGTCTGCGGGCGTTCCGCTGCAGATTTGGACAGGGCGGAACTAATCACCTCTTTGACTTTCCTGGGAATTTTTTTAGCATCGAGCGGCGGCGGTTCAATTTCCTTATGCGCTGTCATCACGTCCGTAAAATTCCCTGTAAACGGTGTTTTGCCTGAAAGCATCTGGTAGGCGATTACTCCCAGCGAATAAATGTCCGAGCGCGTGTCGAGCCGTTCGCCGCGGCACTGTTCCGGAGACATATAAAGCGGCGTTCCCAAAACCGCGCCGATGTGCGTTAGATTCCTGGTCAAAGCTGTTTCCGGTCGGCGTTCGTTTGTTTTGAGCGGATCGGAAAAAAGTTTTGTTCCGGTATTTTCAACTTCCGAAGAAATTTTCATTTTACCGGCGGGCAGAATCGTCGTGCTTTTTTCTAAATCGTTGACAATTGGCTGAACGAGCGTTCCGGCTTCGGAATTGACATTTTCAGGTTCAAAAATCTGTGCTACCGTTGCTGATTCAGAAACGATGGTTTTAGATTTTTTCTCGGCAAAAGTTGCGGCTTGAGATTCTTCGGCAAAAGTTTTTCTCCCGGGGGCGTGGTGAGTTTGTTCGTCACCTTCTGAAACAATTGAATATGCGTCAATATTTTCAGAACTTATGTTATAAGATTCCTCAAGTTTGGCAATTCCAAAATCTAAAACCTTAACCGTATGACCGCCGCGCTGATTTGGCTCCAGCCAAATATTGTCGGGTTTTAAGTCGCGGTGAATAATCCCCTGTTCGTGCGCCTCCTGAACTGCCGAGCAGACTTGTTCAAGAATATCAATCGACCACGACAGCGGCAGGCGCTTCTCTTCCTCCAGAATTTCTCCAAGCGTGCAGCCGTCGAGATATTCCATTACAAGATAAGCGACCTCGCCGCGTTCGGTTGCGGAAAAGCCAAAATCCGTAACATTGACGACATTCGGATGCCGGAGTCGTCCGGCGGCGCGCGCCTCGCGCCTGAATCTTTCGACAAATTCGGCGCGCTGCATAAATTCGGGCGCGATAACCTTGACGGCGACCGGGCGTTCCGTGCCGATATGAGTTGCCAGATAAACCGTTCCCATTCCGCCTTTGCCTAACTCTTTTTCAATTTTATATTTGTGATCAAGAATTTGACCGACCACATTTCCGACATTCATATAATTTTGCAAAATTTAGCTGCTACTTTATTACTATAAGTTTCTACGTTTGAGAAGCAGATAAGTTTGACGCAATAGATTTTTACCGTCAAATTTTAAGGTTTTACAAAGATTATTGTTTTTTGATCCGAATCGCGCCGCTAAAGGTTTCTAAATTAAGCGTCGCGCCGCCGCTCGTGCCGAGCAATGCCGTCAGGCTTTGAGTTTTTGAGGTATTTGGTTTAACTACATTTTTAAGCGGAAGTTCACAGTTAAACGCGCCAAAACCATATGAAGCATTTAATTTTCCCGATGAGTTCTGCGGAATAGAAAGTGTAATCGAACCGTTTTGCGTGCGGAAAATATATTGTGCGCCGTTTTGGACTTCGCCGGTAAATCGAATCGAACCAGAATTTGAATTGGCTTCGGTTTGTCC
>JACCRD010000068.1 GCA_013813755.1 Acidobacteriota bacterium
AAAGAATAGTTTTTACAAAATAATTCTACCTTTACGGAATAGTTTGTTTGAGGTATATTTTTTGTATGGATTTAATTACAACTAAAGAAGCAGCGGAAAAATTAGGGGTGAGTATGCGTCGCGTGACCGCATTGATTAAAGACGGGCGTTTACCGTCGCAGCAAGTCGGGCGCGAACATTTGATTAAAGAGAGTGATTTAGAACTTGTCAGGGAAAGGAAACCCGGCAGACCGCCGAAAGTGAAAGGTGAAAAATAAATTTATGTCTAAACTTAATACCGAAGAACATAAAAAATGGTATGAATCTCAACGTCCGACATACGAACTACTCTCAAATGCAGTAAAAAATACTCTGGAAAGTTTAATCAATAATTCAAAGATTGACTATTTAAGCGTAACTATCAGAACAAAAGAGGTTGACAGTTTTGAAGAGAAAATCAACAGAAAAAATTACCAAAATCCGGCGCATGAAGTAACTGATTTAGCCGGAATAAGAGTTATTACTTTTATTGAATCTGATGCTTTGAAAATTAATGAATTAATTAAACAATCCTTTAATGTTGATGATTCAAAAAGTCTTGATAAATCCAATGAACTTGGCATTGATAAATTCGGGTATCGTTCATTTCATTTTGTATGTGGTTTAGGCGAAGCAAGATGTGCGCTTCCAGAGTTTGAATTCTTCAAGGATTTAGTTTGTGAGATTCAGGTGAGAACCGTTTTACAACACGCTTGGGCTGAAATTGAACACGATAGAAATTATAAATTTGCTGGTGATTTACCCAGCCATATAAAAAGAAGATTGAATTTGGTAGCTGGTTTATTGGAGGTAGCTGACGGTGAATTTAACAACTTATCAAATGATATAGATAAATACTCTGTAGAAAGTTTACGGAAAACAAAATCGGGAGATTTTGATATTGAGATAAATTCGATAACTATAGAACAATACCTTAAAGAATCTGAAATTGTAGAGTTTGTAATCCAGTCAGCAGTAGAGGCTGGGTTTTCTTATACGCATCAAAATCGTTACACATCTTTGATAAAGGTTTGTAATTACTTAAATATCTTTACTATTGAAAGTATTGATAACATCCTTAAATCCAGTCGGAGTTGGGTAAAACCATATTTAACTAATGTATGGAAAGCATGTGGCAGTTCTCCGTGGCTCGGATATTCAGCTTTTTATATTATGATAATAATTATAGCGGCAAATATTAAAAAGATTAAAAGAAACCAACTTTTAGAGTTCGGCTGGTCAGCTAGTAAAGTTGATTGTATTTTAGATGCAGCAAAAGTAGTCAAATAAAAATTTCTGCACATTTTTTAACTAACCTGGAGAGGCTTTCCTAAACCGCCAAGTTATAGGAAAGCCTTTCGTTTTTATGCCGTTGCCATCTGTCTGGCAAGTCCGATGTGCAGACTTAATGCACTTACTGCGTGATAACAAACCAAGCCTTTTTCCGCGCCTTTGCAAGTACATTCAACCGTCTTAATGCCGCGTTCGTCTTTGCGGCAGATCACCGTGTAGTAGCCTTTCGAGCCGGAAACGCGATAACGTCCGAAGCGGTCGAACTCGACACGCGGGCGAATCTTTTTTGCTTTCGTGATGGCGTTTGTTAGTTGATCGATTCCTTTTAATATAAACATTTTGTTTAATTCTTCCTTTTGTTTATTCGCTATCTCTAACGTAGATATATCATACTATATCTAAAATATAATTGTCAACCATTAAGAGAGATAAAACAATATCTATTTGATTTAATTTTATACTTAGGATATGCTTTAAGAATGGAAAAAAGCGAGTTAAAGAAACGGCGCGAAAGGTTGGGATTGACGCAAAGCAAATTTGCTAAAATTCTTGGTTTTGCCTCGAATACAGTTTCGGGTTATGAAACGGGGCGGCTCGAAATTCCTGCATTCATTGATTTAGTTTTGGAAGCATTAGAAGCGCAGCGCGTTAAAGAATTGCAGAACGAAAATGAAAAATAGTAATTTTGAGTATGTAAATTATGTAAAAAATGAAGCCGGAAAAAACATTTTTTCTAGCTCTTAGTTTTCGGAAGGCAATGGCAGAGAGCAGGTTTAGTGCTTTTGATACTTTTGATACTTCGTCGCCCAGTACATTTCTGAAAATAAAAAAAGCCCTCGGTTCTTGGAAAACCAAAGGCTTCGATGTTTGACAACTGAATATGTTTTTAGCAAAAGCAGTCTATCAAACCATTTGGGTTGGCTGCAAGCGTATGTATCCGATAATGTATCTATTACCTGTTCGGATTGAGTGTTATGCAGTGATAAAATACTTTTAGATTATCACTAGATAGTACTCAGTAGCATTAGGTAAATGTCAGTAAAATAAGCTACTTATGAAATTACCCTTCATAGTTAGTGGTAAGTGGTAAGTGGTAAGTGAAAAGCAATAAATTACCACTTACCGTTTTACACTACTCGACGTTTTGGATTTGTTCGCGGATTTTCTCAATGTAGGATTTTATCGACAGAGCTGATTCTTTGACTGTTATATTGTTTGTTTTCGAAGCGATCGTGTTGGCTTCGCGGTTTAATTCCTGGGTAAGAAAATCGAGCCGTTTGCCGACTTCTTTTTCTTCGTGCATAATGGCGCGAAATTGTTCCAGATGAATTTTGAGCCGGGTGATTTCTTCGGAAATATCGCTGCGGTCAGCTAAATAAGCCACTTCCTGAGCAAGTCTCGCCTGATCAATCTCGATTTGCGAATCGCTTTTGGCAAGAAAATCAGCGACGCGCTTTGAAAGCCGCAAGTGATATTCTTCGGCGACATTCGCGCTTTCGGATTCGATACGCGGAAGGTGATTTTCAATGCTCAGAAGGCGTTCGGTTAATTCCGTCTTTAAAGATTCGCCTTCGGCTTCGCGCATTTTTTCGAGTTCGTCGAGCGCGATGTTAAAAGAAGTTTCAACCGCTTCAATAAATTCCGCGCTTAAGTCGTCGGCTTTGGTTTGCAGAGCGTTTGGCAGGCGAGCTATGACATTCAAGTCCGGTTCGCCGGAAAGCGTGAACTCTGTCTGCATCGTTTTCAGAGCAGATAAATATCCGTTAATCAAAGGTCGATTCAGTTCGTATGCTACGTCGGATGCGCGCTCGTAATTGATAAAAACCTCGACGCGCCCGCGCGATAACCTCAAAGAAATTAACCGCTTCAAATTTGCTTCGAGCGTCTGCAGTTCGTTTGCGAGCCGCAAATTCAAATCCAAAAAACGATTATTGACAGTTTTAATTTCAACGGAAACGGCAAATTTTTCGCCCGCCGCCGCGCCGCGCCCAAATCCGGTCATTGACTTCATTTGCAGTTATTAGTCAACAGTGATCAATTATCAATTCTCAGTTATTAGTCAACAGTTATCACATCTGCTGACTGTAAACTGCTAACTGTTAACAATTAACCGTTGATTGTTCTCCTCTTCAAAAAATTGTAATTCGTAAAGTTTTTTATAAACGCCGCCGTTTTCGAGCAGCTCGGTGTGCGTTCCGGTTTCGACGATTCTGCCCCGCGCCATCACGACAATTTTATCGGCTTTTTGGATCGTTGAAAGGCGGTGCGCGATGACAATTGATGTTTTGTTCCGCATCAAATTGACCAGAGCTTTTTGCACGAGTCTTTCAGATTCGGTATCGAGCGCCGAAGTCGCTTCGTCCAAAATCAGAACCGGCGCGCCCACTAAAACGGCGCGGGCGATGGCGATTCGCTGCCTCTGACCGCCGGATAAAAACGTTCCGCGCTCGCCAACCAGAGTATCGTAACTTTTCGGCAGTTCTTCGATAAATCCGTGCGCAAACGCGATTTGCGCCGCTTTTACAACTTCATCGTCGGTCGCATTCGGGTTGCCGTAGGAAATGTTATAGCGAATTGTATCGTTAAACAAAACCGTTTCCTGCGTAACGAGCGCGATTTGTTTTTTTAAGCTCGCAAGGCTTGCATCGCGTAAATCCGTTTCGTCCCAAAATATCGCGCCTCGACTGGGATCGTAAAGCCTTTGCATCAATTTTATCAAACTCGATTTTCCGCCGCCACTCTCGCCAACCAGCGCAACCATCGAGCCTTTTGGAATTTCCAAATCCAAATCTTTGATAATAATTTTCTCTTCAGCCTGATAATTAAACGAAACATTTTTGAGCTGGATTTTTTCTTTTAGCGGCTCGAGTTCAATCGCGTTTGGAACTTCGTGCATTGATTCGTTGTCGTCCAGAATATCCCAAACGTCTTTCGCGGCGACAAAAGCCTGAGTTAGTTGATTATGCTGGCGCGATATTTTCCGCAGCGGGTCATAGCTGCGAAACAAAATTAAAATAAAAGCGAAAAACTGTGAGGTCTCCATATTTCCCGTATTAATTTCGCGCAAACCAAAATAAATTAAAACGATTATGACAACGACTCCGACAAGCTCAATAACCGGCGGGCTGGTGGCGGAAATTTTGCCGGAACGAAGGTTAGCGCGGGCTATTTTTTTTGCAATATCGGAGAACCTTGATTTTTCGCGCATTTCGCCCTGATAGGCTTTGACG
>JACCRD010000124.1 GCA_013813755.1 Acidobacteriota bacterium
GAGCGTTGATTTTACGATGACTATTATCAATGTTACCCGGTATTTCATTCCTTTGATTATCGTCGTTGTGATGGCGCTCGGCGGGCTTTTCTACTGGCTCGCTTCAAAAGCGATGGGCGGCAGCGCAAGTTTTCTGCACAGCGTTTCAGCCTGGGTTTATTCAAGTTTCCCGCCGACGGTCGTGGCTTCTATCGCCAATATAATTATTTTATTTTTGAAGCCAGTCGACGAAATTGACGTTGCCACCGGTCAGCGCGGTTTAATCCAAGCCAATCCGAGTTTTTTTATCGACGGCGCGCAAAGTCCTGTTCTGGCAACCCTGCTCGGAACTTTTGATTTTTTTCTGATTTGGGGCTGGATTCTCGCCGCTATCGGTTTGCAGAAACTCGGTAAACTTTCTGCCGGTTCGGCGTGGGCGATTGTTTTAATTTTTGCTTTGTTAAGCTTAACTTTTAGAGTAATTACCGCCTTTTTCTCGGGCAATCCAGCTTAATTTTTATTATTTATTCTTATTCGATAAAAGAGAAGTCTGATTTAACAAAATCAGACTTCTCTTTTATTCGTAACGCAGAGATTCAATCGGATCGAGCCGTGCCGCTTTCCATGCGGGGAATAAGCCGAAGATTAAACCGATTCCGACGCTGGCGACGAATCCGACAATCGGCGCCCAGAGCGGAACATAAGAAGGGAAAATAAGTTTTACAAGAAATGTTAAAGCCCATCCGATCAGCAAACCGATCAGACCGCCAAAGCCGGTGAGCGTCATCGCTTCAATCAAAAACTGCGTTAGAATATCGCTCTGTTTCGCGCCTATTGCTTTACGGATGCCGATTTCACGCGTTCTCTCGGTAACGGAAACGAGCATAATATTCATCACGCCGATGCCGCCGATCATCAGACCGATTGAAGAAATAACAATCATTGCCAAAGCGACGCCCGCGGTTATCGAACGAAAATTACTGATAATTCCTTCGGAAGTCTGCACACCGAAATTATTCGGCGCGTCCCGTTCAACTTTGCGGCGGAAGCGCAGAAGGTCCGTAACCGCGTCCTTTCCTTCATCGGTTTGATTTGGTCGGGCGACTGCTAAAATAAATAAATCGTCGGCTTGCGGCTTGATTTTACGGGCGGTTTTGAGCGGCATATAAATCACATTGCTCTGATCATTACCGCCACCTCCGAATTGTTCGCGTTTTTGAAGTAGTCCGATGATGCGGAATTCGCGTCCGCCAATATCGATTGTTTGACCGACTGCTGAAGCGAACGGGAAAAAATTATCCTGAACGCTTGAACCAACTAAACAGACATTGTCTCCGGCGTCGTTTTCGCTTGCCGTAAACCATCGACCCTCAATCAAAATATCTGTTCCGGCGCGTTCGTAATCGGGAAATGTGCCGCTCAAAGCGACCGACGCCGAGCTTTTTCCGTTTTTAGTAACATAAGTTTGCTGCCCGAAGAAGTTGCTCGTTACGTTGAGAATCGGAACGCTGTATTCGATTGAAGGCAAATTTCTGATCGCTTCGGAATCGTCAATCGTCAGAGGTTTACGCCTGCGCTCTTCGCGGGTAGGCGGCGAAAAAGTTCCGACATTAAATTTATAGACAAACATTGTGCGGGTTCCGAAAGATTCAATCTGTTTCGTCACCGCGGTGTCAATGCCGCTGATAATTGAAGAAATCAGCATCACCGTAATCACACCGATTACGACGCCGATCACCGTCAGAAACGAACGCAATTTATTATCGCGGATCGTGTCCATCGCCATTTTCAGGTTTTCGTAAACGTTGTTGCGAAAAAAACCAATCGGATTCATAAAATTTAATCAGCTCGAAGCGCTTCAATCGGGTCAAGCCGCGCCGCTTTCCAAGCGGGAAATAAACCGGAGATGACGCCGATTATAGCCGGAACAAAAATCCCTACAAAAATCGCCCAAACCGGAATATAAGTTTGAAAAACATACAGCGAAATAATTTTACCACCGAGCCAGGCGACCGTCAGACCGATTAATCCCCCGATCAGCGAAAGTGTTACGGCTTCCATTAAAAACTGGCGCAAAATATCGCCCTGCCGCGCGCCTAAAGATTTTCTGATCCCGATTTCCTTAGTGCGTTCGGTCACGGCGACAAGCATTATGTTCATAATGACAATCGCGCCCACAAGCAGAGCGATGCCCGGAACAAGCAGGATGACGATATAAGTCGGACCCAAAATACTGTCTCGAAGTCCCGTAATCGCGTCCGGCGTTAAAATCCCAAAATCGTCTTTTTCGCCGGGCGCGAGCTTATGTCTGACGCGCATCAGAGTGCGAACTTCTTCGACCGCATCTTTGAAAAGATTTTCAGAAATCGCGCTGACCTCAAAATAGAGGTACCGGCTGCCGCGCAGAGGTCCGAAGTTTGCCGCGTAAGTTTTAATTGGCAAATAGACAAAATTGTCCTGCGGCATACCAAAGACTGTGCCTTTCGCGGTTTGCACGCCGATGACTTTGTATGGAATCCCGCGAATGTCGATTTCCTGTCCAACCGCCGAACCGAAAGGGAATAATTTATCCGAGACATCTTTTCCAATGTAACAAACACGGACCGCGCCGTCATTTTCTATTTCTGTAAAAAAACGACCGTCTTCGATGTCAAACTTTCCGATTTCCGCAATCACCGGCTCCATTCCTTCGACAGTAATGCCTTCCATCACTACCGCGCCGCGTTTTATATCAGCTGAATTGCCGCCCGCCTTCGCGCCAATTTTATTAATTAGTTGGGCGCGGCTTTTGATATATTCCATTTCCTCGAAGGTCAATTCCTTATTGCGCCTCTGCGCGGCGGCGGCAGTGTCGGTGTCTTTAAAATCGACGAGAAAATTAAAGCGCCGCACTGTAAAAGTGTTCGAGCCGATACCGGCGATTTTTTCGTCAACATAAAGATTAAAACCCTGCAAAACCGAAAGCACCGTCATAAAAGCCGCGACGCCGATAATCATTCCTAAAAGCGTCAGAAACGAACGGAGTTTATGCGCCCAAATCGCGGCGAAGGCTAGTTTTAGAGTTTCGGTTAAGTTCATAAATCAGCGGGTTCGGAATGTTAAATATTCGTTGATTATACGTTAAAACTCGTCTAAAGTTTTAGATCGTATTTTAATAATTATCAGAAAACGGATGCAGGGCTAAAAATTTAGGCAGGAACAAAGTATTTCCCAAGAAAAGCGGCGGAAATCTTTACTAAGAGTAAAAGTTCGGAATGGCGGTAATTTAAGAATTAGTTACAATTATCTGATTTTTTCGTCTTTCTCAATCTCGCCGTCACGGATTGTGATCACGCGGTGAGCGCGAGCCGCGACTTCATGTTCGTGCGTGACCAGAATAATCGTATTTCCGTCGGCGTGAAGTTTTTCAAATAAAGCCATAATCTCCACACTTGTCTTGGAATCGAGAGCGCCAGTCGGCTCGTCGGCAAGCAGAATTGAAGGATTATTGACGAGTGCGCGGGCAATGGCGACGCGCTGTCTCTGTCCCCCTGATAATTCGTTCGGACGATGCAGAACGCGATCGCCGAGTTCGACGGATGCCAGTGTTTCCTGGGCGCGGGCTTGCCGGACGCTCGAGCTGATGCCCGCGTAAATCAGAGGCAGTTCCACGTTGTGCAACGCGGTGGCACGGGCGAGCAGATTAAATGTCTGAAAAACAAAACCAATTTCCTTGTTGCGGATACGAGCGAGTTCGTCGTCGGTCATCGCTGAAACAAGATTGCCGTTGATCCAGTATTGTCCCTTCGTCGGCGAATCGAGACAGCCGATCAGGTTCATCAAAGTTGATTTGCCGGAGCCTGAAGGTCCGATGATGGCGAGGTATTCGCCTTTTTGAACTTCAAATGAAACGCCCTGTAGCGCGTGGAGCATTTCTGTTCCCATCTGGTAAGTTTTCCAAATATTGCGCATCGAAATCAAAGCGTTCGGCGCCGGATTAGTCACGCTTTTATTGTCTTCTATAATTAATTCTTCCATCGAAATTCAAAAAGTAGAAAGGGAAAAGTAATGGAAAGCGAACCTCAGTCCGCATCAGGCAAAGAAGCGAACAAAAGTCTGATTTCCGTTTTTATTTTTGAGCGGTTTCAGCGCCTTCTTTTTTGACTTGCCGTTTGACAACCGTATCTTCTTTGAGAATATTCAAGATTCGGCTCGGTCCGGTGATCACTTCCTGTCCTTCGGAAAGTCCGGCGATAATCTGAATGTCGGATTCACCGGTAATGCCAGTCTCAATCTCGACAAATTTAGTTTTGTTGCCGTCCAGAATATAGACGCCTTTGATCATTTTCGGTTTGTCGGAAATTTCCGCCGAATCGCCTTGAATAGTTGGCGAGGGCGCGGCTTCAGGCTTTTTCTCAATCACTGCCTGGAGCGGAACGGCAATCACATTTTCCGCCGTTTTCGTTGTAATAACGGCAGTCGCGCTCATCCCCGGGCGAAGGCTATCGCGAATTTCATCAGTTAAATCATTAAGCTGAATCACGACCCGAAATTCTTTCGCTTCCTGAACATTAATATTTGTGGAAAGTCCGCCGCTCGTCTGCGATTTGCCCACGGCAAGCGGAGTTTTTTGCGTTACTTCTCCGGTGATTTCACGTTCGTTGAGCGCGTCGACTTTGATTTTAACCGGCTGACCGACGGCAACTTTATCAATTTCTGTTTCATCGACTTTGACTTCAACAGTAACGGTTGACATGTCGGCAATTGTCAGCAACGGCGTGGTTGAATTTCCGGCAAGAGCGAATACGCCGACTTTAGTCGGTATATCGGCAATGACCCCGTTGATCGGCGCGACCTGCATTGTTTTATCACGCTGCTGGCGCTGTCCGCTTAAAACCGCCGCTTGCTGTTGGCTGCGGTTCGTGCTGGCGTTGGCGCTGTAGTTTGCCGTGTCGACTCCGCGCCGCGCGTCCTTGACGGCTACTTCCTGCTGCTTTGCTCTGGCGCGGGCTTCAGCGACTCTCGCTTCGGCTTCGTTAACCTGACTTTGCGCACTTTTGATGGCGATTTGCTGCGATTGCAGGCGCGATCTGGCATTTCGCAGTCCAACCTGCGCGTTTTCGACGCGGTCTTTCGCCTGATCATATTCCAGACGCGAGATAACGTCGCTTTCGAGTAATTCCGCCGAGCGTTTCAGTTCTCGATTCGCGGCGTTGACTTCGACTTGCGCGCGATCAACATCAGTCTGCGCGGCGACCAATTCCTGTCTGGCGCGATTAACGCTTTCGCGGACTGAGGCAACCGCCTGTTGACTGGTCGTAATTCCGGCTTCCGAAGCGTTGAGACCCTGCTGCGATTGAGAAAGCTGATTTTGCGCGGCTAAAACCTGCGAGCGCGTCACCTGCGCTTCATTCTGCGAAGCCTGGAAAGCGGCAACCTGCGCGTCTGTGCTTGACTGCAGTTGTGTCGGGTCAAGTTTAACGAGCGGAGTTCCGGCAGCTACTTTGTCGCCTTCTTTGACAAAAATTTCCTCAATGCGTCCCTGAACTTCGCTCGTCAAATTGATGAATTGAATCGGGCGAATTTCGCCTGAGGCAGTAACATTCGAGCGTAGTTCACGCCTTGTCTCAACTTTTACGACCGTCACTTCCGGAGTATCCTTGCGGGTTGCATAAACGCTTGCAATGACAATAATAGTTAATAAAACGGCGGCGGTCGCGCCAATTATAATTTTTGCTTTACGGCTGAGTGCCATATATATTTCTTCCTCTCTGTGCGTGGAGTTTATCTAAAATCCGTCCAGTCCGTTGAAAATGTTTGTCAGTCAGTTTTTTACTACGTCAAATATTACCGGAGAGTTTCAAAAAGATGTCAGACAGTTCAGAATCACAGAAAAGATTTCCCCGGCGGTTTGGCAGAGCGATTAAGTTTTATTGTTTGATTTACGAACAGACAATTACAGGTTAAAATAGCTTTACCAAAAAATCAAAAGATATTTAAGAACGATCGATGCGTCCGAAATATTATAAAAAATGATAAAATGCCGAATTTGCGAGGTGAATAATATAGCGGGCTCGCAATATTGTGATGAATGCGGAGCTTCTTTACAGGAGCGCGAAAGGGAGAATGAATTGTCTAATTTCCGCCCGCAAGTTTCCGAAACTCCAATTTTTAAGTCAACAAATGTGACATTAATCGGTAATCCACTGGTATCGGAAGATTTATTGACCGAAATTGAAACGATTCAAAAAGCAGATACCAAAAAAGCCAGAGACGCTTTTGCCACTTTGATAATTGAACGCGGGCAATCCGCCGGCTTTGAATTCGCGCTTTCCAATGACGAATCAAATATCGGTCGGTGGGACGCTGATAACGGAATTTTCCCGGACGTTGACCTGGACGCTCACGACGCGGAAGCCAAAGTTTCAAGACGGCACGCGCGCATAATTCGTCAAAACGGCAAATTTCTGGTCGAAGATTTGGGTTCAACCAACGGAACTTTCATCAATCGCGGTCGGCGTTTGATACCCGGACATTCAAATGTTTTAAACGACGGCGACGAAATTATTGTCGGAAAAACATTTTTACGGTTTCATATAAATAAGTAAGGCGCGAAGCCTTTGACAGGAAAGTTTAAAGAAATGGCTTATTGTCACGAATGCGGTTCGGAAGTAACAACTAAAGATATTTTTTGTCCATTTTGCGGAGCGAGTCGGCAAGCGGAGATGGCTGCCGGTAAACCGTCTGATTTACAAAATATGATAAATGACAATTCGCCCGACGAAGAAGAAATTATTGATTCGGAAGCGATGGAATTGGCAAATGAAAAAGATATCGACCAAGCTTACGCCAGCGCCCTCGAAAACGATGATAAAGAAATAACAAATGAATTTAATAATTCGATTGTTGAAGATTCAGCTTTTGATTCAAATCAGGAAAACAAAGAAGAATCGATTTCGCAAACCGAATCTTCCCTGATGAACTATGAAGAAGCCGCCGTTAAAGAAGGTTTGGAAGTAATATCCGAAGAATTCCCGGACCAGCTTCTAAAAGCGGAAAACGCGCCAGACAATAAAATTTTGCCGGAGACAGGCAATTCAAACAAAACGGATAACTTCGCTTTTTCAAATGTTGACGCGCTGGCGGCGAATAAATCAAACACGGACCAAAATTCTGAAACTGAAAGTAAAATGATTTTCAGCGAGCAAAACACTCCCGAAACGCCGAACTCTCAGCAAAACATTTCTGAGTCCGGAAACAGTGCGAACACGCCGATTGCTAAACCGGAAACCGTTCTTGATTTGACTGCAAATTCCTGTCCGCCATCGCAATTTGATTCGGTCAGAATTATTGAGAAAATGGAGGACAACAATAATATTCAAACGGGTGGCGTTTGGAATAATAACGCACCGGATGAAACGGAAAAAATAGATTTGCAGAAAGCGGTTGAAGACGAACAGAAAAAAGCTCAGACATACACCACACCGAATATCGGAAGAAGCGATACGGACGGAAAAAAGTCTGCCAAATTAAAACCGCTCGAAGAAGGCACAATCTTAAACAACCGCTATGAAATTGTCAGAAAAATTGGCGGCGGCGGAATGGGCGCGGTTTATCTGGCGAGCGATAAAAATCTAGGCGGCGTTTTGCGCGCGGTTAAGGAAATGGTTCAGTCCTATATCGAAGGAGAACAGCAGGAAAAGGCGATTAATGATTTTAAGCGCGAATCTTTACTGCTCACATCGCTTGATCATCAATCGATTCCGACAATTTACGATTATTTTTATGATGAAGGGGAAGCCCGGTTTTATCTGGTGATGAAATATATCTCCGGCGGCGATTTAGCTTCCAGGCTTCGCGCCGCGCCGGAAGGTCGCATCGACGAAAAAGACGTTGTTGAATGGGCGATTCAAATTGCCGATGTACTTGAATATCTACATAACCGCCAACCGCCAATCGTTTACAGAGACTTAAAGCCGGCAAATATTATGATCGACGGCAGCACAGGACGCGTGATGCTGATTGATTTCGGGATTGCCCGCTGGGTCAACAAAGAAGAAAAAGGCGTAACAGCAGTTGGGACAATGGGTTACGCCCCGCCAGAACTTTTTAGCGGAAATGTCGAGCCGCGCTCGGATATTTATTCGCTCGGCTCGACAATGTTTCATCTTCTGACGGGTGCCGATCCGCAGAGCAACCCTCTGCTTATTTTTGATTTCCAGAAACATCCGCTGCCCCGTCAGATAAATCCGCAGCTTTCTGACCAGATTGAAAAGATTTTGATGCGGATGGTCGAGTATAACGCCCATCAGCGTTTTGCAACGGCGGCGGAGCTGTCACGCGCTTTGTACGAACATTTAGAAAAACTGAAGGCTAATCAAGCGACGTTCGGTGTGAGAGACGTCCCGACTCCGATTGGTTTGTCCGAACAGTCCGTTTTTTGCGGCTTTTGCGGACAAAAAATAGTCGCCAGCGATTTGTTCTGCGCTTTTTGCGGCGCCAGACAGCCGCTTTCGCAACAGGGCGTGCATTCTGAAAATTATAAATCCGTTCAACTGACCGCGAAACTTTTAATTCTCGGCACGAGCGAACTGGAAATGCCCGCTTTTAAAATCGAAAAGGAAGAAAATCTCCTTGGTCGGCGCGATCCGATGTCAAATATTTTCCCGGAAGTTGATTTGTCGAAATTTGATCCGCAGACAAAAATTTCCCGCAAACACGCCCGCATCTGGCGCGAAGGAAACAGTTTTTTACTGGAAGATTTGGGTTCTTCAAATGGTACGCTTGTTTTGCCGGTCGTTAATGAAACCGTTCGGCTTAAACCGCATAAACCTTATACTTTGACGAATGGCGATAAATTAAAATTAGGTGATACCACTCTACATTTTGTCATCGGGTAGATTTGATTGTAAATTATCCGTTTGTAAAGAAATTTTTCGCACAATTAATTATGGATGCACGAGCCGGGAAAACTGTTCCCTATAAAAGTGTTCGAAATGAAATCGTCGTGAATTTTGAGCCAGAACGCTTAAAAGCGCCGTTTTTACTGAGGTGTGGAGCGCTTCTGATCGATTATATTCTGCTGATTTCCGTTCCCGTCGTGAGCCTTCTGATCGGCAGAGTTTCAGGGGTTGACCCCGCGAAACTTTTAAACAGCGAAATTATTAACGCGGGCTGGCTGATAATGATTCTTCTGGCTCTGACCAATCTCGTTATTCTGCCGATGTTCAGCGGCAAAAGTATCGGAAAGTTTTTAACCGGCTTGCAAATTGTCAATACGGACGGCAATCTGCCTTCATTCACAACAATTTTGATCAGACATCTGATCGGTTATCCGATTACGATTTTGACTGCCGGATTAGGTTTTTTATTAGCGCTTTTCAACCGGAAGGGACGCGCCCTGCACGATTTAGTGTCGGGAACAATCGTCATCTATGCTAATAAAAAAACCAGCAGCGAAAATCTTGAATAATTTAATCGACAAAAATTTCCGAAAATTAACCCAAAAAAAGCAGCCAATTTGTTAAAAATATTTTCCAGAATAATTTCTTTGCACCAAGTTTATGCCCCAGCTCATTATTAAAACCTCAGACAATCCGCCGGAAAAGATTCCGCTCGCCCGGATGCGCACCACAATCGGACGTTCCGCCCGGAGCGATGTCTGTATTCCGGATGCCTTCGCGTCTCGTCTGCACGCCGAAGTCAGAGAAGAAGGCGGCGCGTATTGGCTGCTTGATTTAGGCTCGGCAAACGGAACGCGTTATAACAATTCGGTTGTTTCAGTTCCGATCCCTCTGATTTCCGGCGGCGAAATTCAAATTGGCGAAACCGTGATTATTTTTGATGATGAAAGATTGCGAAAGCCCAATAATTCAACTTTGATTGCAGACAACACGGAAGCGCTCGATCCCTCGATGACCATCGCTCTGGCGCGCAACGCAAATCCAACCGCCGAAATTCTCGAATCGCAATTTTCCACGCGCACCGAATTGCTCGGTTTGATTAGTAAAGTCGGCGTCGCTTTGCTTTCTTCGAGCGGACTCGATGAAACTCTCGACCAGGT
>JACCRD010000127.1 GCA_013813755.1 Acidobacteriota bacterium
ACAGATACATTAAATAATATATTTGAGAGAAGCGGTAATTATAAAGTTCCCGATTTTCAACGCGACTATTCGTGGAAGGAAGAACAATGGGAAGATTTATGGGATGACATTTCTGCTATTAGAGACAATAAAAATCCCGTTCATTATATGGGAGCAATTGTCTTACAAGATTCAAAAGACAAGAATTTAACTGTAATAGATGGACAACAAAGATTAGCTACTCTTAGTATTATTGCTTTAGCAATAATAAAAAGAATTCGTGATTTAGTAGATAGTGAAATTGATGAAGATAATAATAAAAAAAGAATAGGGCTTTTGATGACAAAATATATAGGTGAGAAAGAACCTGTCTCACTTCACTACTCTAAAAAACTCACTCTAAATGAAAATAACGAACAATTTTACTCTAGCTTTTTAGCTGAACTTAAATCACCACCTAGTCCGCGCTCTTTATCTTCTTCTGACAAATTACTGAACACAGCTTTTACTTTCTTTTACAAAAAAATTAAAGAGGAATTTGATGAAAATTCTGGAGGAGAAGCTCTAGCCGATTTATTAATGAATCAAATTGCAGAAAAATTAACTTTTATTCAAATTGTGGTTGAAGATGAAGTTAATGCTTACACAGTTTTTGAAACTCTTAATTCAAGGGGAATTGAGCTTGGAACTTCAGATTTGTTGAAAAACTATTTGCTTTCGCTGACTGCTGATAGTGATGAAGATAAAAAGCAAGCTAAAGAACAGTGGCACCGAATAACTAATTTAATTGACTTAAAAGAATTTCCTAACTTTCTGAGATATTATTGGCATTCCCGTTATGAAACTATTCGTAAAGAACAGTTATACAAAGCTCTAAGAAATTCAATTAAAACAAAAGTTGAAGCTTTTACTTTGCTTGATGAGTTAGAAAAATATTCTGACATTTATATTGCACTTAGTAATTCAAATGATGGTAAATGGAATGAAAATCCAGAAATACAAATGAAAATTAAAGAGTTGAAATTGTTTGGTGTCAGACAATGGATACCACTTTTAATGGTTTCCTATTTTAACTTACCAATAGCTGACTTCTCGAAAATTTTAACTTTTTGTTCAATGATTGCGTTCAGATATAACGTGATTGGAAATTTAGACCCAAAAAGACAAGAAAGAGTTTTTCATTTAGCTGCGAAAAAAGTTTATGAGAAGAAAATTAATTCAGTATCCAAAATAGCTGGAGAATTAAAATCTATTTATAGAAGTGATGAAGCATTTTCGAATGACTTCAAACTTAAAAATGTAGTCGTGAAGAAAAATTCTAAACTTGCAAGGTATATTTTATTTTCTATCGAAAATCAAAAGTCTGGAATGAGTTTGAATTTTGAAACTGATAATGGAACGATTGAACATATTTTACCAGAAAATGCGCCGAAAGAATGGGAGAGCTTTGTTCCACAAAATAAGCACGGTGAATTAGTTAACAGGTTAGGAAATTTGACCCTACTTGAAACCAAAAAGAATAAAGAAAGTGGAACTAAACCCATCGAAGATAAATTTAAAATTTACAAACAAAGTCAATACAAAATGACAAAAGAAATAAATTCTACTAAATGGACAGAAGAAGAAATTGCAAAACGACAAGAAAAACTAGCGAATACTGCTAAAAGTGTTTGGAAAATTACACAGTTGTCTTAGTAGATTTTATCTGACATTAATTTTTATCCCTTTTACTTATTTCGCCCACTCATCCGCGATTTTGACATCAACTTTTACCGGAACTTTGCTGATATATTCTTCGCCCGCCGCGCACATTGCTTTTTCCAGTTTGTCGGCTGTGCTTTCGGCTTCTGAGGCGTCGGCTTCGAGGATAACTTCGTCGTGGACGATGTTGACGAGACGAGCCGATGTTCCGTTCATTTCGCGGTGCAGAAGATGCAGAGCGCGTTTTAGAATGTCGGCGCTCGTTCCCTGAATCGGCATATTTTTGCCGTTTCTCTGCGCGAGCGAAATCGCTTTGCGGTCGTCTTCGTCGTAGCGGAAACGCATCATTCTGCCCGAAGCGGTTCGCGCCGTGCGGTCAGTTACGACTTTTCGGGCGGCGTCTCTGAGCCAAGCGTCGAGACCGCGATAGGTGGCGAAATAGCGGCGCATAATATCTTCGGCGTCCGTCTGTTTTAAGCCTGTCATCATTGCAAAGCGCTGCGAGCCGATACCGTAAACGACGCCAAAATTTAAGCGTTTGGCGAACGAGCGTTGGTCTGGAGTAACGTCTTCGGGCTTGACATTGAAGACTTGCGCGGCGGCGGTGGTGTGGAAATCTTCGCCGGAGAGAAAGGCGTTGATGAAATTTTGGTCATTGGAAAATTCGGCTAAAATTCTCAGCTCGACTTGTGAATAATCGGCGATAATGAGTTTTTTTCCGTCACCTGCACGAAAACAGCGGCGATAATTTTCTTCGTGCGGAATCTGCTGAATATTCGGTTTTGAACACGAAAATCTGCCGGTTGGCGCGCCGATCTGGCGAAAGTCAGAGTGGATTCTGCCGGTTTTTGACTGGATAAATTCCAGAATGTTTTCCCCGAAACTCGAAAGAGATTTTGCCACGCCGCGGTATTCGAGGAGTTTGGCGACGACCGGATATTCGAGCGCGAGCGGCTGCAATTGCCAACCGCGCGTTGTTTCGGGAACGGGAACGCCGAGGTTTTTGAGCGCGTCGGTGACTTGAGTCTGCGAGTCGAGGTTGATTTCAGTCATCCCGAAAAGCGACGCCTGCGCGACGCCCGCCGAAAGCATCTGCTGGAGTTCGAGTGCAACTTTTGATTGTGAAATTTTTACTCGTTCAAGTTGCTCGCGCCAACGCGCTTCGTCCAGATAAAAACCGTTGAGTTCCATTGCGGCAATCGGCACAATGCAGTCGAATTCCAGTTTCGCCACCTGAATCAAGCCATCAGCTTTTAATTTTTCGATAATTTTTTCGCGCAAAGGAACCATCGTCGCGGCGTCTCTGGCGGCATATTCGATTAGCGATTGCGACAGTTCCGACGCGCTCCAATCGCTGACTTGTTCAGATTTGTCGAGTTCGGTGCTGAGAAAATAGCTAGTCACTTCAGCCAGCGAATGGCGTCTGTCCTGGTCGCCTGCGGCAATTAATTGGCTGGCGAGAAGCGTGTCGAAAACGCCGCCGATTTCGACATCTAAATGATGCAAAATCCATTTGGCGTCAAATTTGGCATTGTGCGCGATTTTGATTGGTTTCGGAGCGGAGAGAAGCTCTCGAAGCGGCGCGAGTTCCAGAGATGTTCGCAAACTTTCTCGCTCGGCAAACGGTTTCAAATCTATAACCTGCGTTTCCCTGCCGGTGCTTAATTGGATGAGGCGTATTTCTCCTTCATACGGATCGAGCGCGGTTGTTTCAGTGTCGAATCCTAAAAAATCTTCCGTTTTTAACTGGTCGCACGCTTTTTGCAAAGTCTGCGCGTCGGTGATGAGCTGAAAATAAATTTCCATATTCGTTCGAGAAAATAACTTTTTTATCAATGGTAAACGGTAAACGACAAATGGTAAATGCCGGACGCGCTTAAAAAAGTCAACCATTTACATTATTGATCACCGCTAAAATCATTTTTTACGGCGGCTTTGATGCGGCGAATTTAAGGAAAATTTTACTTGAGTTCGTCAATCGTCAATTGTCAATCGTCATTTACCATTTACCAATTGCTATTTTTAACTTATACTATGCGAGGTTTGCTTGAAGATTAAAGGAATTTTAATCGAATCGAAAAGCAGACGCTAGAGGATTCCAGGAATTTTTCACATTGATTTGGATTTACTGAAAGAGAAATTTAAGATAGGTTTGAGCGCGATGAGAAAGAATTTTTTGCGCTCCCTGTTTGAAAAAGCGATTTATTTTTATCGTTTTTTGCCGGAAACTGAGACCCTTGCGTGATAAAACTTAAAGTTCCGATTGTTTTGGAAATCACTTTCGAAAACAAAATAAAACAATTTAAAAACGCAAAATTCGCTCGCTAAATCCGGGTCAGAGCCTTGGTGTGTAAAATTTCAAGTCCAAAGCGTTCGCCTTCCGAAAAATCTTCAAACGCCCCAAATTAGACAAGAGTTCAGGGAGTCCGGAGAGACAAATAAAAATTTTAATTGACTCACAACTATAAACTCTCCAGACTCTCAAAGCTTTAAGAAAAATATGTCAAAAGAAATGATTATCAGCGTCAACGGGCGCGAGAAAAAGATTGCCATTCTCGATAATGGTCTCGTTACAGAGTTTTATATCGAACGTGGCGATGAGGAAAATTCCGGCATTGTCGGCAATATCTACAAAGGTCGCGTGCAGAGGGTTCTACCCGGAATGCAGTCGGCGTTTGTCGGCATCGGGCTGGAACGTGACGGGTTTTTATACGTTTCCGACTTTTTTGATGAAGAAGAAGAAATTGAGCGGATCGTGATGGAAAAATCCAAAAAATCCACGCCTGAAGACGCGGCGCGCGAAGCGACCGATCGCGTGCAGAGAGCCAGGCTTGAACGCGAAAAACAGATGGAAGCGGCGCAGGATATTGCCGAACCACTTCTCGATGCAAAAGGTGAAGTTCCGACGGAATTAGAGAATCCGGAAATAATTACTGAAGAATTACCAGTTGATGAAACGTTAACCGGGGAACAACAGCCCGAGCAATTTGATGAAAATCGTACGGACAACCGTCGCGGAAAATCGTCGCGGCGCGGAAATAATCGAAACAATGAAGGCAGAGATAGAGATTTTCAAAGAAGAGAGCCTCTAAATAATAAAGAAAAAGCCGCTGACCAAATTACATTTGAAAGCAAAAATATAAAAGAAAGCACGGAAGAAAAAGACTTTCCCTCAGAAATGATGCAGGATGCATTCCCGCTTTTTGAAACTGACGACTCCGGATTTGAGCGAATTATCGATGACGAAGATACCGGCGAAATGTTCAAGGACGCATATATGCAGGAAGCGATTATTGACCAGGTTCGCGCCGTCGAATTCGATATGGAAAGCGAAGCAACCGCCGAAGTCGGCTCGCTGATCGGAGCGGTTTCCAACAAAACAAACGGCTTTGAGCGAATTGCCGATGACGACGATAATATTGACGAGCCGCAAGAGCGGAAGACTGCCGAGATTAATAAATCAAGAAATAAACGCGGAAGTCGCGGCGGCAGAAACAGAAATAAATCAGGTCGAGAGTCAACCCCAGACGATAAAGTTGCGGCGGATGAAACTCAAACGTCTGAAGCATCTAATCAAAACCGTGAACCGGAATCGGAAGAAAATAAGCGGTCGCCGAATAAAAAATCAAGCGGTTTAGATTCAAAAGTTGAAAAGGAAGCCGAGACAACCAGCGATTCCAAATCAAAATCATCTGCGTCAAAAGCAAAAACCAAAAAACCAGTTTCGAAAAACAAAAAAATCGATGACCAGGAAACGCTTGCCGACGGCGAAGCAAGCGTCAGGGAATCGAACAAAAATGCGAAGATGGCTGTCCGCCGTGGCGGTCGCGGTCGTCGTCGTCCGGGTGATCGTGATGGCGGCGGTGACGATACTGCCCCGGCAAATCAGCCGCCGAGTTCTGAAGATAAAGTTTCAAACGTCCCGGAAGCTTCGCCGACCGCTTATCAACCGGATAATCGGCGCGGCGGCGGAAACAGCCGAAATAATCGTGACCGCAACCAGCCGACGATCACCGACTTATTGCGCGAAGGACAGGAAATTCTTGTTCAGATTGCCAAAGAACCGATTGCGAAAAAAGGCGCGCGCATTACTTCGCACATCGCTCTGCCCGGCAGATTTCTCGTTTATATGCCGACTATTGAGCATCTCGGAGTGTCACGCAAAATAGAATCTGCCTCAGAGCGCAACCGTCTGCGCATTCTGATTCAAAAAATTAAGCAGGAAGAAACGGTTCCGTCCGGCGGATTTATCGTCAGAACGGCGGGCATCGGAATTTCCGAAGAAGATTTGCGGCAGGACGCGCGATATTTGATCAGCACTTGGCTCGACGTTAAAAAGACTTCGGAAAAAGCGAAGTCGCCTGCCCTCGTTCATCAGGATTTAGATATTATTCAGCGCCTTTTGCGTGATCAACTCTCAGATGAATTTACGGCGATTCGCGTTGATTCCGAAGATGAATATCAACGGATTGTCGAATTTATCAACCGCATTCAGCCCAGAATGGTCAACCGCGTCAAACTTTACACGCGCGAGG